>NZ_JBIVRD010000002.1:392460-423824 GCF_044755565.1 Kitasatospora sp. NPDC092286
GGTGTTGTCCCCCTTTTTGGGGTGGGGGGCCCGGGGGGGGGGCGGGGGCGGGGGGCGGGGGGGGGCCGGGGGGGGGGGCCCGGGGGGGGTGGGGGGGGGGGGGGGGCCCGCCCCCCCCCCCCACCCCGCTTCTTCGCTTCCCCGGTGAGGGGCGTGCCGTCGCCACCGGGGCGCGCCGGGTCTAGAAGAAGCCGACGGCGTCGGGGGAGTAGCTCACCAGCAGGTTCTTGGTCTGCTGGTAGTGCTCCAGCACCGCCTTGTGGTTCTCCCGCCCGATGCCGGAGTTCTTGTAGCCGCCGAACGCCGCGTGTGCGGGGTAGGCGTGGTAGCAGTTGGTCCACACCCGCCCGGCCTGGATGGCCCGCCCGGCCCGGTACGCGGTGTTGCTGTCCCGGGTCCAGACGCCCGCGCCGAGCCCGTAGAGGGTGTCGTTGGCAAGGGTGATCGCGTCGTCGAAGTCCTCGAAACGGGTGACGGCGAGCACCGGACCGAAGATCTCCTCCTGGAAGACCCGCATGCCGTTGACGCCCTCGAACACGGTGGGCGTCACGTAGTACCCGCCGGACAGCGCGCCGCCGAGGTCGGCCCGTTCGCCGCCGGCCAGCACCTTGGCACCCTCGGCCTGACCGATCTCGATGTAGGAGAGGATCTTCTTCAGCTGGTCGTCGCTGGCCTGGGCGCCGACCTGGGTCTCGGTGTCCAGCGGGTTGCCCTGGCGCATCGAGCGCACCCGGTCCAGACCGTCGGCGAGCAGCCGGTCGTACACCGAGGCCTGGATCAGCGCCCGGCTCGGGCAGGTGCACACCTCGCCCTGGTTGAGGGCGAACATCGCGAAGCCCTCCAGCGACTTGTCGTAGAAGGCGTCCTGCTCGGTGGCGACGTCGGCGAAGAACAGGTTGGGGCTCTTGCCACCGAGCTCCAGCGAGACGGGGATCAGGTTGCCGCTGGCGTACTGGGAGATCAGCCGGCCGGTGGTGGTCTCGCCGGTGAAGGCGATCTTGCGGATGCGGTTGCTGGACGCCAGCGGCCGGCCGGCCTCCAGGCCGTAGCCGTTGACCACGTTGAGGACGCCGGGCGGCAGCAGGTCGGCGGTCAGTTCGGCCAGCAGCAGCACGGACGCCGGGGTCTGCTCGGCGGGCTTGAGCACCACCGCGTTGCCCGCCGCCAGCGCGGGGGCGAGCTTCCAGACGGCCATCAGGATCGGGAAGTTCCACGGGATGATCTGGCCGACCACGCCCAGCGGCTCGTGGAAGTGGTACGCCACGGTGTCCTCGTCCAGCTGGGAGAGGCCGCCCTCCTGGGCGCGCAGCGCACCGGCGAAGTAGCGCAGGTGGTCGACGGCGAGAGGCAGGTCGGCGGCCAGCGTCTCGCGCACCGGCTTGCCGTTCTCCCAGCTCTCCGCGACCGCCAGTGCCTCCAGGTGCTCGGCCATCCGGTCGGCGATCCGCAGCAGGACCTGGGCGCGTTCGGCGGGCGGGGTGCGGCCCCAGGACGGGGCGGCGGCGTGGGCGGCGTCGAGCGCGGCCTCGATGTCCTCGGCGGTGCCGCGGGCGACCTCGGTGAAGATCTCGCCGGTGACCGGGCTCGGGTTCTCGAAGTACTCGCCGCGGACCGGCGGCGTCCACCGGCCGCCGATCCAGTGCTCGTAGCGGGGGCGGTAGGCGATGATGCTGCCGGGCTGTCCCGGGGGCTGGTAGACCGTCATGCTCGGGTGTCTCCTCGCGATGTCGGGCGCCGCCCCGGCGCACGGAGGGGCGGCGCGCCGGGCCGCGAACCGGGCGGCCCGGCGGAGGGTACGGACACGCATGGACCGGGCGTCCCGCCGGGGCACCCGCCGTCGATCACGATAGCCGGGGACGGCGGGCGCGGCTACGGGCCGTGCGGGTCGGCTCCACACAGAGTGGCGGGATCCGGGCCGGGTGGGGCGCCGCGGGCCGGTCAGGCCGTCTGGTAGCGGCCGGTGCGGGCCTCCCAGTCGAGGTAGCCGGCCAGCCAGGTGAGCAGCCCGTCCGCGTACCGCTGGGCGATGATCCGCTCCACCCTCGCCAGGCCCAGCTCCCGGTAGACGGCGGGGAGTTGACCGTGCAGGTGGTGGCAGCGCCCGACCATGAGCTGGGCCTCCGCCATCACCACCGCGCACGCCTCCTCGGCCGAGCAGCGGCGCTCCCGCTGCTCGATCATCACCAGGTTGTTGACGTCGCCGCGCGGCGCCTCCAGCGGGAAGGACCGGACGTCGTTGCTCAGCGAGGGGATGTCGGCGGCCAGTTGGCGCAGTTGGCGCAGGACCGGGTGGTGGAGGATGGCGGCGGGCACCTCGAAACGCCCGAGGCGCTCCACCATGTCGAAGATCGTCTCCATCGCGGCGGTGCCCCGCCTGAGTACCAGGTAGCCGTCCCGGTCCGGGGGGCGCTCGGAGATCCGCCCGGCGGCCTCGGCCGGGTGGCTGGCCAGGTACCACTCCCAGTTGTAGGCGGCGCGGGCCTGCCAGCGGGCGGGCATGCCGCTCACGCTGCGGTCCCAGAGGTCCGCGAAGGCCGTCTCCACGGGGGAGGCGGCGTTCGGGCGGGCGCCGTGCAGGACGGCGACCAGCCGCTCGCAGATCGGGGTCACCTCGGTGGGGCGGCGGCCGATCGGTCCGTCGAACTGGTCGTCGAAGAGGAAGTAGAAGCCCATCAGGTCGGCGGCCAGGGCGAGTTCGTCCGGGTCGGCGTCAGGGTAGCCGAGCGCGGCGAGCTCGACCACCTCCCAGTGCGCGTAGGAGGGGTGGCCGGGGTCGGGGAGCAGCGGGTGGCGGGTCAGCCAGTCACGGTGCAGTGCGGCGGCGTACGGTCCGTGGAGACTGCGGCGGTGCGGGAACGGAATCTGAAGTGATGTGTCGTCAGACATCGGACTCCCGGTGCAGCGAAGGGTGGGGGCACTTCTGGTGCGAGCAGTGGTCGTGGGGGAGTTGAGGCGGCGCCTCGACAGCCGGAGGCTTGCATGACAAGATCAACTCAGCCTCGCGGGCCGTAGAGTATCCGATGCAATGATCCGACGTTAGGGATATAGGGCAATTGCCCTGGGTCGACGGCCCGAACCCTCAATCTCCGCCCCCGCCAGGGTGAATGCCGCGCGGCATGCCCTCGGCGGCGCTAATCTCGGCTCCACGAGCAGGGAACGGCGAGGCGGAGGCGCGACGGTGACCGAGCAGGGACACGAATATCGGGCGGTGGGCGGCACCAGCCGGGAGGGGGACGCCGCGACACACCGGATCAGACTGCGTGACCGGGACTCGGAACTCCGCTCGGCGGAGACCGCCGTGGACAAGCTCTGCCGCGAGTTCGCCGCCGGCGGCACCGAGATCGGCGAGCTGCTGACCTTCTCCGGCCGGCCCGGCATCGGCAAGACCAGCCTGCTGCACGAGGTCCGCCGGATCGCCAAGCTCCGCGACGGCGCCACCGTGCTGTTCGCCCGGGGCGGCGAGCGCCAGTTCAACGAGCCCTACCACGTCCTGCGCCAGCTGCTCCAGCCCGTCCTCAGCAGCCTCCCGCCCGCCGAGTTCCGGCAGGTCATGGGCACCTGGGAGGAGGTCGTCGGACCGGCCATGGGCCTCAAGCAGCCCAAGGTCGGGGCCCGTCGCCTCGACCCGCAGGGCGTGCGCGACGGACTCGACTACGTCCTGACCCAGCTGGCGCCCCGGCGAGCCCCGTTGGTGATGATCGTCGACGACCTGCACTGGGCCGACCTCGAATCCCTCGGCTGGCTGACCCAGTTCGCGGTACGCGCCCGCGAACTGCCGGTCCTGCTGGTCTTCGCCTACCGCGACGACATCGTGGACTGGCAGAGCGAGGCCCACCAGCACCGTACCGCCGTCATCGAACTCGCCACCCGTCGGCATGAGCTGAACCGGCTCTCCCTGGTCTCCGTCACCGACATCATCCGCGCCGAACTCGGCGACACGGCGGAGGACGCCTTCTGCTACGAGTTCTGGAACGTCGTCAACGGTAATCCCTACGAGGCCGTCGCCCTGCTCGACCAGGTCCGGGACCAGGCACTCGACCCGGTCGAGGAGAACTCCCTCCAACTGCGCGAACTCGCCGTCGACGCCACCGGCATGACCCTCAAGGGCTGGCTGGAGCGGCTCGGTGCCACCACCCTGCGGTTCGCCTGGGCCGCCGCGATGCTCGGCACCGACATCCGGCCCGACCTCGCCGCCCGGATCTCCACCCAGAGCGCCGAGGGCGCCCGCGAGTCCATCAAGCAGCTGCGCAAGCAGCGGGTCCTCACCCAGACCCCCAACGGGAACCTGGAGTTCGTCCACCCGCTGATCGGCAGCTCCATCTACAACACCATGCCGGAGTCCACCCGCACCGGCATGCACGGGGTCGCCGCCGCCGAGATCGAGAACGCCGGGCTCGGCCTCCTCGCCGCCTCCCGCCACCTGGTGGAGACCTTCCCCGGCGAGGGCGACGACCGCACCGTCCGCAAACTGCGCCGGGCCGCCGCCGAACACCTGCTGATCGGCGCCCCCGAGGCCGCCCAGCGCTGTCTCCACCGCGCCATCGCCGAACCGCCGGACGACGAGGACCGCGCCGAGGTGCTGTACGAACTCGGCTGCTCCGCGCTGCTCACCGACCCGGTCGCCACCGTCAACCAGCTGCGGCTCGCCCTTGACCCGGAGGAGGGACCGCTGCGCCCCTCCCTGCGGGTGGACGCCACCTTCCGGCTCTCCGAGGTCCTCGCCCACAGCGGCGAGCTCGGCCAGGCCGCGGTGGTCTGCCAGGAGGAGGCCGAGAAGACCACCGGCGACCCGGCGGGCCGGCTCCGGCTGGAAGCCGCCTCGTTCATGTGGCACGCCTTCCGCAAGTCCGAGGAGAACGGGCCCGCCCGCTCCGAACGCCTCGGCGAGCTCTGCCGCAGCCTCACCGGCCGCGAGGCCGCCGACCGGGCCGTGCTCGCGATGCGCGCCTGGGACCTCACCCTGCGCGGGCAGGCCTCCGCCGAGGCCCTGCGGCACGCCGACGACGTGCTCGACCACGGCCGGCTGCCCAAGGGCCTCGGCTGGACCGACAACACCTGGGGCTTCGAACTGCCCTCCATGCTGGGCCTCACGTACACCTACAACGACCGCATCGCCCAGGCCGAGCGGCTGTTCGCGGACGCCATCGTCCAGTTCGAGATCGCCGGATGGAGCGGCGCCCACCGGGGCTTCGCCTACTTCCTGATGGGCCTGGCCCGGTTCCGCCGCGGACTGCTCGCCGAGGCCGAGGACTTCCTCCGCCGCGCCCTGCGGCTCTCCGAGCGGATCGGCCCCAAGCTGCCGCTCGCCTGGGACGCCGTCGGCGTGCTGGTGGACACCCTGCTCGCCCGCGGCCGCACCCGCGAGGCCTGGGACCTCGCGATCGGCTTCGGCTTCAACCCGCCGTACCACGCCAACGCCATGGTGCTGCCGGACGCGCCCTCGCTGTACGGCAAGCTGCTGCTCGCCGTGGACCGGCCCGCCGGGGCCGCCGCCGCGCTCACCGAGGCCGGTGCCCAGTTGCAGGCGCGCGGCTGGCACAACACCGTGTGGGCGCCCTGGGCCAGCCACCTCGCCATCGCGATCGCCCCGGACGAGCCCGAGCGCTCCCGCGACCTGGCCCAGCGGGCCGTCCAGGACGCCCAGGCCTTCGGCACCGCCTCGGCGATCGGCACCGCGCTGCGGCTGCACGCCCAGATCGAGGACGGCCAGCAGGCGGTGGAGCTGCTGGAACAGGCCGTCACGCACCTCGGCCAGTCGCCCGCCGGGTACGAACACGCCGTCGCCCTGGTCGACCTCGGCGCCGCACTGCGCCGGGTCGGCCGGCTGGAGGACGCCCAGGAGTACCTGTACCAGGGCATCGAGCTGGCCCAGCACTGCGCCGCCGACGGCCTGGTCGACCAGGCCCGCCGCGAGCTGGCCAACTACGGCCTGCGGCCCAACCGGCTGGGCGACTTCCGCGAGACGCTCAGCCAGCCCGAGTGGGACGTCGCCCGGCTCGCCGTCCGGGGCGTGCCGCCGCAGCGGATCGCCGAGGAACTGGGCGTCCAGCTCAGCCTGGTCAACCGTCGGCTGGCGGCCGTCTACCGCAAGGCGGGCAGCGGCCCGGACGGCCTCGCCTCGGCCCTCGGCCTGCCGCCCGAGCAGCGCGGCGGCTCCGACTGGTCCGACAGCGGTCGGCGGTAGCGCGCGGGGGCGCGGGGGCGCGGGGGCGGCGCGCAGGACGGCCGTACCGCCCCCGCCCCCACTGCTCTGGCTAGGCTGACGCACACCGGGCCCGCCACAGCGGCCCCGGACGGACCCGGAACCAGGTGGCCGCGGTGCGCCGTGGCCCACCAGTGAGGAGCAGGCCATGGCGACGCCCCCGGCGAACGGGCCGCAGGCGACCAGCGTGCGGCGCGAACCCTTCGAGGCCTCGGGCGCGGGTGCCGCGATCGAGCGCTGGACGCTGCGCGCCGGCCCGTACGAGGCGAGCGTGCTCACCCTCGGTGCCACCCTGCACACCCTGACCGCCCCCGACCGGGCCGGCCGGCCCGCGCAACTCCTGCTCTCCACCGACCGGCTGAGCGAGATCCTCGGCCCGGCCCGGCACTACGGCACCGTCGTCGGCCGGTACGCCAACCGGATCGACCGCTGCGGGTTCACCATCGACGGCGAGGAGTACCCGCTCGCCCCCACCGGTGGCGGCGTCACCATCCACGGCGGCCCGGACGGCTTCGCGCACCGGATCTGGGAGGCCGGGCAACTGCCCGCAGGCGTGCGGCTGCGGCTGCACAGTCCGGACGGCGACCAGGGCTTCCCCGGCGCGCTCGATGTCACCGTCGACTACACCCTCGACCCGGCCGGCGAACTGGTCATCGCCTACCGGGCCGTCACCACCAGGCCGACCGTCGTCAACCTGACCAATCACGCGTACTTCAATCTTTCGGGCGAAGGCAGCGGAGACATCCTCGGCCACCTGCTCACCCTCGACGCCGAGGAGTACACCCCGGCCGACGCGCGGCAGATCCCGTACGGGCGGACCGAGCCGGTGGCCGGCACCCCGTTCGACTTCACCGCGGCCCGGCCGATCGGCAAGTCCGTGCACGACGAGCACCCCCAGCTGGCCGGCCCGGGCGGCTACGACCACAACTGGGTGCTGCGGCCGCGTCCGGCCGACGGCACCCCGGCCCGGGCCGCGCTGCTGGAGGACCCGGCCAGCGGCCGCACCCTGGAGGTGCTGACCACCGAGCCGGGCATCCAGGTCTACACCGCCAACACGTTCCAGGGCGCGGTGACCGGCGCGAGCGGTGTCCCGTACGGGCCGTTCGCCGGGATCGCGCTGGAGACCCAGCACTTCCCGGACTCCCCGCACCACCCGGCCTTCCCCAGCACCGAGCTGCGGCCGGGGGAGGAGTTCCGCTCCACCACCGTGCTGCGCCTGGGCGTCGCCTGACCGGTCAGCCGCGGGGCGGTTCCCGGCGCATGCAGAGCCTGGGCCAGCGGTCCAGACCGTGCTCGGCCTCCTTGCGCCGGATCTCCCGCAGGCCGGGGGTGACCTCGGCGTCGGCGAGCGGCCGGAAGCCGCAACGGGCGTAGTAGGGGGCGTTCCAGGGGACGTCGGCGAAGGTGGTGAGGGTGAGCGCGGGCGCGTCGGTGGTGGCCGCGAGGTGCTCGATCAGCGCCCGGCCGATCCCCTGGCGGGCGTGGCCGGGGTGGACGGAGACCTGTTCGATGTGCAGCGCGCCGTCCACCGGCTCGGCCAGCAGATAGCCGACGGGCGCGCCGCCGTCCTCCTCCAGGGCCACCAGGGCGACGCCCCCGTCCAGGTAGTGGGCGAGCTCCTCGGGCGCGGGCGGTTCGTCCTCGGAGATCTCCGGCATCCCGATCGCGGCGAACGGCGCCCCGGCGGCCCGTTCCAGCTCGCACAGCAGCGGCAGTTCGTCCCTCTTCGCGGCTCTGATTCGCATGCCGTCAGTCTGCTGCAAGCGGCGCTCCGCGGTTCAGGCGGGTGGGGGCGGAGCCGGTCCGGGCACGGTACGGAGCCGGACGAAACGGGCGAACGCTGATGATTCGTCCACTGTCAACCACCGGGTGGCAACGTCGAGGACACGTGGATGTAACGATCGGCATTTCTTGCAGAAACTTGCTGCAAGGTCTTTCCGTGGCGATTGCGCCGCTGTTAACTTCCTTCCGAGCCCGACGGCAGCAACGGTGCGGTCGCGGCGAGGCAGCCATTATGCGCCTGCCTCCCACTATCTCGGGCACCCCCACCCTCCCAAGGAGTTCTCATGCGGCGTGGCATCGCGGCCTCTGCCCTCGTTGTGGCCCTCGCGGTCTCGATGGCTGCCTGTGGCAGCAGCGGCTCCAGCTCGAACGGCAAGGCCGACGGGCCGGTCACCCTCACCTACTGGGACACGTCGAACGCCACCAACGAGGCGCCGAACTACCAGGAACTCGTCAAGAAGTTCGAGGCCGCCAACCCGACCGTCAAGGTCGACTTCGTCAACGTGCCGTTCGACCAGGCGCAGAACAAGCTCCAGACCGCCATGGGGGCCAAGGGCGCTCCGGACGTGTTCCGCTCCGAGGTCGGCTGGACCGCCGCCTTCGCCAAGGCCGGCTACCTGGAGCCGCTGGACGGCACCCCGGCCGCCGCCGACTCCGCCGCCTTCCAGCCCAGCCTGGTCCAGCAGGCCAAGTACGAGGGCAAGATCTACGGCGTCCCGCTGGTCACCGACACCCTGGGCCTGCTCTACAACAAGGAGCTGTTCACCAAGGCCGGTATCACCGAGGCCCCCAAGACCTGGGACGAGCTGAAGACCGCCGCCGCCGCCGTCAAGGAGAAGGCCGGCGTGGACGGCTTCTGGCTGAAGGCCGCCGACGGCTACTACGCGATGCCGTTCCTGTTCGGCGAGGGCACCGACACCGTCGACGCCGCCACCAAGAAGATCACCGTCGCGTCGCCCGAGGCCGTCAAGGGCATCGAGACCTACAAGTCGCTGTTCACCTCGCCCGGCACCGTCAAGGCCGACGTCACCACCGACGCCTACGCGCACATGATGGACGCCTTCAACAGCGGCAAGGTCGCGGCCATCATCCAGGGCCCCTGGGAGATCACCAACATCTACAAGGGCTCCGCGTTCGCCGACAAGACCAACCTCGGCATCGCCCCCGTCCCGGCCGGCTCCGCCGGCAAGGCCGGCGCCCCCACCGGCGGCCACAACATCTCCGTCTACGCCGGCGCCGACCAGGCCCACAAGGCCGCCGCCGAGAAGTTCGCCGCCTTCATGACCTCCGCCGAGAGCCAGGCGTTCATCGCGCAGAAGAACTCCACCCTGCCGACCCGCGCCGACGCCTTCACCCCCGAGGTCAAGGCCGACCCCGGCATCGCGGGCTTCCAGGCCGTGCTCGGCAGCGCCAAGCCGCGCCCCGAACTGCCCGAGTACAGCTCGCTGTTCGCCTCGCTCGGTACCAACCTCGGCAAGGTGGCCCAGGGCACCGGCACCCAGGACGGCCTGAACACCGTCGCCACCGACTACGCCAAGCTCCTCCCGGGCTTCGCCAAGTAGTCCGGGGGCTTCCCCGACAAGCCCCCGTCGTCCGGCCCGCCGCGCTCCCTCCCGGCGGGCCGGACGGCCAGCTCCGTACCAGCAGTCGCCGAAGCGGGCGGCGGACCTCCTGAGAAGGTGTCAATCGATGTCAGTCGCCGTGCAGGGCGCCACCGGCAAGGGCAGCCGGGAGCGCGATTCGCGTCCGGGCCCGATGGAGCGGCTCAAGCGCTCCTACGCCAAGCACTGGTACGCCTACGCGATGATCACGCCGGTGGTGCTGGTGCTCGGCGTGCTGGTGCTCTACCCGCTCGCCGAGGGCATCTGGCTCACCCTCACCGACGCCAACAGCCTCAACGCCGCCCGCAAGATCGGCGTCAACGAGATCCCGGCCAGCTACAAGTTCGTCGGCTTCGACAACTACGCCGACATCCTCTGGGGCCCCGGCTCGTACGACCGCTTCTGGTCGCACTTCGTCTGGACCATCACCTGGACGGCGCTCTGCGTCTTCCTGCACTACACCATCGGCCTGGGCCTGGCCCTGCTGCTCAACCAGAAGCTGCGCGGCCGCGCCGTCTACCGGATGCTGCTCATTCTGCCGTGGGCCGTGCCGACCTTCGTCACCGTCTTCTCCTGGCGGCTGATGCTCGCCGACGGCGGCGCCGTCAACGGGCTGCTCTCCTCCCTGCACCTGCCCGAACCCGGCTGGCTGGACGACCCGCTGGCACAGAAGGCCGCCGCGATCCTGGTCAACACCTGGGTCGGCGTGCCGTTCATGATGATCTCGCTGCTCGGCGGCCTGCAGTCGATCCCGGCCGAGCTGTACGAGGCCGCCGAGATGGACGGCGCCACCCCCTGGCAGCGCTTCCGGTACGTCACCCTGCCCGGGCTGCGCACCGTCTCCTCCACCGTCGTCCTGCTCGGCGTGATCTGGACGTTCAACCAGTTCGCGGTCATCTTCCTGCTGTTCGGCACCAGCGGAGCGCCCGACGCCCAGCTGCTCGTCACCTGGGCCTACCGCCTCGGCTTCGGCCAGCAGCCCCGGGACTACGCGCAGTCCGCCGCCTACGGCGTGATCCTGCTCTCCATCCTGATCGTCTTCACCGCCTTCTACCGGCGCTGGCTCGCCCGCAACGAGCAGGCCAACGGCTGACGCCCCGCAACCCCAGCGACCACGAAGGCAGGTACCCCCGATGAGCACCACCACCGACCGACCCACCGTCCGCACCGCGGGCGCGGCCACCCCGGCCGCCAAGCCGGCCCGGGTCCGCCGCCGCGGCGAGGCGAGCCCGCTGGTCAAGACGCTGTCGCACGGCACGCTGATCCTGGCCAGCCTGATCGCGCTCTTCCCGGTGGCGTGGATCCTCTACGTCTCGCTCGGCCCCGACAAGACGGACTACCTCCACCCCGGCGAGATCTTCGACAAGATGACGCTGTCGAACTACCACACGGTGCTGTTCGACACCGACTTCTTCACCTGGTTCGGCAACGCGTTCCTGGTCTCCGGGGTCACCACGGTCTTCGGCGTGCTGATCGCCGCCACCACCGGCTACGCCGTCTCCCGGATGCGCTTCCCCGGCCACAAGCCGCTGATGTGGTCGCTGCTGGTCACCCAGATGTTCCCGATCGCGGTGCTGATCGTGCCGATGTACACGATCCTCTCCGACCTCGGCCTGCTGGACAGCTACCTCGGACTGATCCTGGTCTACTCGACCACCACCGTCCCGTACTGCGCCTGGCTGCTCAAGGGCTACTTCGACACCATCCCGGTGGAGATCGACGAGGCCGGGCGGGTCGACGGGCTCAGCCCGTTCGGCACCTTCTGGCGGCTGGTGCTGCCGCTCGCCCGGCCGGGCCTGGCGGTGGCGGCGTTCTACTCCTTCCTGACCGCCTGGGCCGAGGTGGCCTTCGCCTCCACCTTCATGCTCAGCTCCGACAAGTACACCCTCGCCGTCGGCCTGCAGACCTTCGTCAGCGAGCACGACGCCCAGTGGAACCTGATGGCGGCGACCGCGGTCCTGATCGCGATCCCCTCCTCGGCCCTCTTCTACCTGGTGCAGCGTCACCTGGTCACCGGTCTCACGGCCGGCGCCTCCAAGTCCTGACCGCTGCCGTATCCACCGCCTAGTCCCCAAGGGATACCGTCCATGACCCAGAACCTGGCCGACACCTCCCGGCCCGCCGCCGACGCCACCGCTCACGAGGCGAGCACCGGCGCGTCCAGAGACTGGTGGCGGGACGCGGTCATCTACCAGGTGTACCCGCGCAGCTTCGCCGACTCCAACGGCGACGGCATGGGCGACCTGCCCGGCATCCGCAGCCGCCTGCCCTACCTGCGCGACCTCGGCGTGGACGCGGTCTGGCTCTCGCCGTTCTACGCCTCGCCGCAGGCCGACGCCGGTTACGACGTGGCCGACTACCGCGCGGTGGACCCGATGTTCGGCACCCTGCTGGACGCCGACGCGCTGATCCGCGACGCCCACGAGCTGGGCCTGCGGATCATCGTGGACCTCGTCCCCAACCACTCCTCCGACCAGCACGAGTGGTTCCAGCGGGCGCTGCGCGACGGCCCCGCCTCGCCGCTGCGCGAGCGCTACCACTTCCGTCCGGGCAAGGGAGAGAACGGCGAACTGCCGCCCAACGACTGGGAGTCCATCTTCGGCGGCCCGGCCTGGACCCGCTCGGAGAACCCGGACGGCACCCCGGGCGACTGGTACCTGCACCTGTTCGCCCCCGAGCAGCCCGACTTCAACTGGGAGAACACGGCCGTCGCCGACGAGTTCCGCTCGATCCTGCGGTTCTGGCTGGACATGGGCGTCGACGGCTTCCGGATCGACGTCGCCCACGGCCTGGTCAAGGCCCCCGGCCTGCCCGACCTCGGCGGCGCCGACCAGCTCAAGCTGCTCGGCAACGACGTCATGCCGTTCTTCGACCAGGACGGCGTGCACGAGATCTACCGCAGCTGGCGGACCATCCTGGACGAGTACCCGGGCGAGCGGATCGGCGTCGCCGAGGCCTGGACCCCGACCGTCCAGCGCACCGCCAACTACGTCCGCCCCGACGAACTGCACCAGGCCTTCAACTTCCAGTACCTGGGCACCTCCTGGGACGCCGCCGAGCTGCGCGAGGTGATCGACCTCTCGCTCGACTCGATGCGCCCGGTGGAGGCCCCCACCACCTGGGTGCTCTCCAACCACGACGTCACCCGGCACGCCACCCGCTTCGCCAACCCGCCGGGCCTGGGCACCCAGATCCGCACCGCCGGCGACCGCGGCCTCGGCCTGCGCCGCGCCCGTGCCGCCACCCTGCTGATGCTCGCGCTGCCCGGCTCCGCGTACATCTACCAGGGTGAGGAGCTCGGCCTGCCGGACGTCACGGACCTGCCCGACGAGGTCCGCCAGGACCCGTCGTTCTTCCGTCAGGCGGGCCAGGACGGCTACCGCGACGGCTGCCGGGTGCCGATCCCGTGGTCCGGCACCGAGGCCCCGTACGGCTTCGGCCCGACCGCCGGCGGCCCGAGCTGGCTGCCCCAGCCCGCCGAGTGGGCCGCGCTCAGCGTCGAGGCGCAGACCGGTGACCCGACGTCCACCCTGGAGCTGTACCGCAGTGCGCTGGCCGTCCGGCGTGCGCAGCCCGGGCTGGGCGCCGGCACCGAGGTCGAGTGGCTGGACGGCCCCGAGGGCACCCTGACGTTCCGCCGCGGCTCGTTCGTGTGCACGGTGAACACCACCGACCAGCCGGTCCGGATAGCCGTGCCCGGCCGGCTGCTGCTCGCCTCCGCCGACCTGGAGGTGGACGGCGGCGAGACCGTGCTGGCCCCGGACAGCACCGGCTGGTGGGCGGTCTGACGTGGTTGCAATAGGCTCTGGGACCGTGACTACGGCGCGACTCTCAGACATCGCGGCGCAGGCGGGGGTCAGCGAAGCCACCGTCTCCCGCGTACTCAACGGCAAGGCGAACGTCTCCGCCGCCACCCGGCAGACCGTGCTGGCGGCGCTGGACGTGCTCGGCTACGAGCGGCCGACCCGCCTGCGCCAGCGCAGCGCCGGACTGATCGGGCTGATCACCCCGGAGCTGAGCAACCCGATCTTCCCCGCGCTGGCCCAGGTGATCGAGCAGGTGCTGAGCCGGCACGGCTACACGCCGGTGCTCTGCACCCAGACGCCCGGCGGCTCGACCGAGGACGAACTGGTCGAGATGCTGGTCGACCGGGGCGTGGCGGGCATCGTCTTCGTCTCCGGCCTGCACGCCGACACCACCGCCGACCACGACCGGTACGCCCGGCTGGCCGGCCGGCAGGTGCCGTTCGTGCTGATCAACGGCTACAGCGAGAAGATCGACGCGCCGTTCATCTCGCCGGACGACCGGGCCGCGATGTGGATGGCCGTCCAGCACCTGGCCGAACTCGGCCACGAGCGGATCGGTCTGGCGGTCGGGCAGCGGCGGTACGTACCGGTGCTGCGCAAGATCGAGGGCTTCACGGCGGCCATGCGGGCGGTGCTCGGCAAGACCCAGGAGGAGGCCGAGGACCTCGTCCACCACACGCTGTTCAGCGTGGAGGGCGGGCACGCGGCGGCCGGCGCGCTGCTCGACAAGGGCTGCACGGCGATCGTTTGCGGCAGCGACATGATGGCGCTCGGCGCGATCCGCGCGGTGCGTCAGCGGGGCCTGGCCGTCCCGCAGGACGTCTCGGTGGTCGGCTTCGACGACTCGCCGCTGATCGCCTTCACCGAGCCGCCGCTCACCACCATCCGCCAGCCGGTCGAGGCGATGGCCACCGCCGCCGTCGACGCCCTGCTGGAGGAGGTCGGTGCGAACGCCGCCCAGCGCGGGGAGTTCATGTTCCAGCCGGAGCTGGTGATGCGCGGCTCCACCGGGGCCTGCCCGCGGTGAACCGGTGCCGGGGCCGCGCTCAGCCCTCCTGGACGGTGGGGCGCTCCTGGTTCACCCGCTGTCCGTCGGCGGCGTCGCCGGTCCGGGTCCCGGTGTGCCGGCCCCGGGCGAGGTGGTCGCGCGGGACCAGTTCGACGGCGTCCTGCGGGTTCGTGGTGCCGGAGAGCGTCATCGCGTCGATGGCGAGATCGGCGTCGAGCGTGACGGTGACCTGGGCCATGTGACTCCTCCTCGGGTACGGAGCAGCAGCATGCCCTGCCGGCGCCCGCGTTGACCACCGGTGGCCCCGCCGGTACCCGGCCGGTGCGCGACGGCCGGGGGAGACAGGCCGAGGCCCCCGGGGAGAGCGACCAGACTCTCCCCGGGGGCCTCGGGGTCGGGGGCGTGCCGGGCACGCCCGGCGGGTCAGACCCGGCCGGCGAAGTCCGGGGCCCAGTTGGCGACGGTCTGGGTCCGCACGCCCGAGCTCGGGTTGGCGGCCTCGACGTACTTCCCGCCGCCGATGTAGATCGCGACGTGGTAGACGCCGGAGTCCTTGCCGTTGTTGGACCAGAACAGCAGGTCGCCCGGGAGCAGGCTGTCCAGCGAGACGTGGGTGCTGGCGGCGGCCTGGTCGGCGGCGACGCGCGGGACGGAGACGCCCGCGGCGCGCAGCGCGGCCTGGGTCAGACCGGAGCAGTCCCAGCCGCCGTTGCCGGTGCCGCCGTAGATGTAGGCCTGACCGACCTTCGACTGGGCGAAGGAGACGGCGGCGGCCATGCTGCCGGTGGCGGTCTGCGCCGGGGCCTGGGTCTGCGCCGGGGCGGCGGGCTTGGCGACCGGCTTGGCGGCGGGCTTGGCGGCGGGGGCCTGCGCGGCCGGCTTGCCGGTGGAGGCGCCGGTGGCGCCCTGGCCGGACTGCTGGGCCTGGCCGCCCTTGCCCAGGGCGAGCTGCTGGCCCGGGTAGATGACGTGCGGACCCTGGGTCAGGGTGCCGCGGTTCAGCTCGTACAGCCGCTCCCAGCCGCCCTGGACGTTGTTCTTGTCGGCGATGGAGGAGAGCCAGTCGCCCGCGATGACGGTGTAGTCGGTCGGCTGGGCCTGGCTGCCGCCCTTGGCCTGGGCGGAGTCGGCGGGGGCCTGGCTCTTCGCCGGGGCCGGGGTCTGCGCGGGGGCCTGCGGGGCGGGCTTCGGCGCGGGGGTGGCGGCCGGCTTCGCGGCGGCCGAGGTGTCGACGGCGGCCGGGGTGCCGCCCTTGGTCAGGCCGGCCTGGACGGAGCAGACAGGCCAGGCGCCGGGGCCCTGCGAGGCGAGGACCTTCTCGGCGACCGCGATCTGCTGGTCCTTGGTGGCCTGGTGGGCCTGCGGGGCGTACGCGGTACCGCCGAAGGCGGCCCAGGCGCTGGAGGTGAACTGCAGGCCGCCGTAGAAGCCGTTGCCGGTGTTGATGGCCCAGTTGCCACCGCTCTCGCACTGGGCGACCTTGTCCCAGGTGGCGACCGGGGCGGCGGAGGCGGTGCCGGTGGTGAGGCACGGGACGGTCAGGCCGACACCCGCGACGCCGACGGCGGCGATCAGGCGGCGGGCGCGACGGGGCAGACTGGTGCCGTTGACGGGCAGCATGAAGACGCGATCCTCTCCCACGCCTGCGAGGTGAGCTGTCGGATTCGGGCTGGAGTTGCCCGGCCGCGCCTTGGCGCGGCTTCACCCCTAGCCCTGAACCGGTTTCGGGAACCGGTCCGGGGCGACTTACCTGTGGGTCCCCCGCTCCTGCCGTGGTGCGTTTCTGCGCTGCCAGCACAACCGACGGCAGGACTCGGCGTTGCGGATGGGCTGGGTTCGTGTAGCCACGAACGGGGAGCACGTTAAGCAGACTCCCGTTCAAACCGCAAACATGTGTGATGCCCGTCACGGTTTACGGGTGAGGGGTTGATTGGCTGTCCATCATGATCAGAAATGACCGATTTTCGGCAACGCCCCTGCGGCCGGACCCAACTGCCTGTGCTTCAGGACGTCAGTACCGACGCGGCCGTCCGGCGGGAGGGCTGCGCGGTGATGGCCAAGGACGAGGACCCGCGTGCCGGGCGCCCGACCGTCAGGCCTCGGGGGGTGCACCGCCGGGCAAAACGCCACAGAGTGGACATATCGCCCGAACGGCCCCGAACTCCCGTACGCCGCCGGACGATGCGGCGCTGGCCGGCGGTCGGCACGGTGTTCGCCGCGGTCGGCGGCGAGGAGATCCTGCGGCGCTCGCTGACCGGGCGGACGCAGCCCGTCGCGGCCACCGGCATGCCCGGTATGCCCGTGGCCCCGGACGGCCCCACCGACGCCGCCGCGGCCCCCGCCGAGGGCGCGGGCATGGACCACCGGCCCGCCGGGCCGCCGCCCGTCGGCACCTCCGGGGCCGGGCCCGCCGCCGCACCGACCGTCGACCTGGCCGGCCGCCGCTGGTCCGACCCGGCCGGCTGGGGCGGTGCGGTACCCGGCCCGCGGAGCGCCGTCCGGATCGCCGACCGGGTGCTCCTCGACACCGATGCCACCGTGGGCTCGCCGCTGGTCGAGCCGACCGGCGCACTCACCTTCGCCGCCGACCGCACCCTCACCCTCGCCTCGGACGGCAACGTCGAGATCCGCGGCACCCTGGCACTCGCCCCCGAGGGCGCCGCCGTGCACACCGTCCGCTTCCCGTCCGTGGACGAGCGGCGCTTCCAGGGCGACGGCGCCAAGGTGGTCGACACCGACACCGACACCGACACCGGGCTCTGGGTGACCGGCGCCGGCTGCCTGCGGCTGGACGGCGCGGCCAAGACCGCCTGGGTCCGTGCCGACCGCGAGCTGCGGGCCGGTGACACCTCCATCGGCCTGGCCGCCGAGCCCACCGGCCGGCTGCCCGGCGACGAACTGGCCGTCACCCCGACCGGCCCGCCCGACGCCGAGGACTTCTCCGCCCGCTACGACCTGGTCACCGTCCGGTCCGTCAGCGGATCCACCGTCACCCTGGACTCCCCGCTGAGGTACGCCCACCCCCGGGTGACCGCCGGAGGGGGCGTCACCGTCGGCGCCGAACTGCTCAACGTGACCTGCGGCGTCCGGGTCGAGGGCACCGCGAAGGGCCGCGCGCACGTCCACGTCACCGGCTCCCGGCACGCCGACGTACGGCACGCCGCACTGCGCTGGGTGGGTCCGCGCGCCGACACCGAGGAGACCTGGAAGGGCCAGGACGGCACCGTCCCCGTCACCGCGCCCGTGCTCGGCCGGTACGGGCTGCACTTCCACATGCTCGGCGACACCACCCGGGGCACCGTCGTCGAGGGCGTGGTGGTCCGCGACGCGGGCAGCCACGCCTTCGTGCCGCACGCCAGCCACGGCATCACCTTCCGCAGCTGCGTCAGCCACGACACCTGGGAGGACGCCGCCTGGTGGGACGGCCCGCCGGACACCCGTACCCCGCAGCGCCCGTCCGACGACATCGTCCACGAGTCCTGCGTGGCCTCCCGCACCCGGCTCGAACCCAACCCGCGCGCCTACCGCCTGACGGGGTTCAACCTCGGCGCGGGCACCGGCGGCCGGGCGGTGGACTGCGTGGCCGTCGGCGTCCAGGGCTCCACCGGCGCCTCCGGCCACGAGTGGCCGGAGAACAGCGAGGGGGTGTGGACCTTCCAGCGCTGCCTGGCCCACAACAACCTGCAGGACGGCATCTTCGTCTGGCTGAACGCCCGGCATCACCATGTGGTCACCGAGTTCGCGGCCTACCACAACGGCGGCCGGGGCATCGAACACGGCGCCTACCTCAACGACTTCGACTACACCGCGAGCGTGCTGTACGGCAACGCCGCCGGGGGAGTGGCCCCGCACGCGCTCGGCCGGGACAAGGGCAGCCTCTTCGACGGGCTGCTGATCGACGCCGCCCGGCACGAACTCGCCGGGGAGGCCGTCACGTTCAGCCGCAGCCGGTTCACCGGCTACCGGAAGGCCGGGGCCGCCTTCCGCGCCGCCGCGGACGGCAAACCGGACGATGTGGCCGTGCTGGACTGCGAGTTCGGCGGCAACGAGCTCTGGATGGACCCGGAGTCGGCGCCGCCCAGGAGCATCGTGCTGCGCCGGGCCGGGCGCTCCGAGGCGCTCCAGGTGCGGAAGGCGGACGGCGGCGGTACGGCGCAACCGCAGTGGAACGCCGCCGTCGGGCCGGTGCCGGCGCTCGCCGCCCGGGCCCGGCCGGTGCAGCCGCCCGCGCTCAGGCTCAGGGGCGCCGCCGCGCCCACCACCCGGGTGGGTGGCCGCTCCTGAGCCGTCCGGACGTCCGCAGGGCCCGGAACGGAGGCGTTCCGGGCCCTGGCGTCGTCGGACGGCCGCGCTATTCGGCGGCGGTCTCCCCGCTCTCCCCGGCGTACGCCCCGGGGTCGGGGACCGGCAGCGCGGCCAGGTAGGTGGAGGCGATCAGCTGGCCCACCGTCGGGTAGGCGCCCAGCGGCGCGGCGCTCGGGCAGCCGGTCTCCTCGGCGGCCGTGGCGAGCAGCTCGGAGTCGGCCTCCGGGCCGATCACCAGCGGGGCCAGCGCGGGGCGCTGGGAGCCGGTCTCCTTGAGGTGCGCGACGGCGGCGGCCACCGAGCCGGGCACGTCCAGCGCGGCCGGGACGACCGGGACGGCGAGCCGGGCGGCCAGCAGCACCCCGGTGACCCCGGCGGCGGCGGTGGCCTCCTCGCCGCCGACGGTGGTGAGCACCACGCCGTCCGCGGCGGTCGCGATGGCGAACAGCCGGGCGCGGTCGGCGCGGGCCAGACCGGCCTCGGAGAGGCGGACGTGGACGGCCTCGGCCAGCAGCGGGTGCGGGCCCAGCACGTCGGTGACGGGGGCGCCGTACTCGGCGGCGAGCGCGTGGAGTTCGGCCAGGAAACCGTGCGGGCCGGGAACCAGCGGCACCACGACCGGCGCGGGCAGGCCCGCCCCGGCGGCCTGGGCCAGCAGCTCGGCGACGGTGCGCTCGTCCCCGGTGCCCTCGAAGTCGCCGTCCCCGGCCGGGAGGTACCCGGCCGCGGTCTGGACGCCGTTCTGCTCGCTGCGGACGATCGACAGCAGTTCCTCGACGACGGAGCGGGACTCGGGCCCGGCGGTCGCGGGCACGGCGAGCACCAGGGCCGGGGAACCGGCCGGAATCTCGGGGCGCTCGGGGCGGCGGTGGCGCCCCCGCGCACGGGAGCCTGGGGTTCGGACGGGCAGTGGCGCGCCCGGGATGGCTGCGGTGCTCATGGCGGAGATCGTAGGACATCGCTCCGCCGGTCCCGCAGTCGGCTGCCGTTCCGAGGGCGGTGACCCACGCCGAATCAGGACATAACGCACCCAATCCCGCGCAGTGGCCGGTATCGCCTTCGACGCGGTCGGCCGGGGCGGGAGTTGCGCCTTCCCGGCGTGAGATGTCTCACAGGCCGGAAGGGGTCTGACGGAGGGTCACGGAGGCGCGACTCCCGGCGCTGGAAGATCAACATTCAGCGGGGGGTCGCTTACGGGCGGTTATCGGCGACTTGCCGATTCAGTCGGCTATGTCCGCTTACGGGCTGCCGGGCGGCGGGTGGTGAAGAGTTCCGGCCGATCCGTGAAAGAGGCCGTGCACCTGCACTGTCCCGTGCTGATGCACGTGCACTGGAGCTATCATCACGTCAAGTGAGGCGTTATGCCGGGCCGGTACGGGGCCGGTCCAGTCGTTCGGCCTGTGCCGGGGGCGCCGCGCTGGACGACCACTCCGGAGCTCTTCGGGAGATTTCTATGCACGACAGGTACGACACGAACGACCCGTACAACGGGATGGCGGCTGCGGACCTCGAGAACGTGGTCTGGCAGAAGAGCCTGCACAGCAACTCTCAGGGCAACTGCGTCGAGTTCGCCGCTCTGCCGGGAGGGGACGTGGCGATGCGCAACTCGCGCTTCCCGGACGGTCCCGCGCTCATCTACACCCGGGCCGAGATCGCGGCGCTGCTGCTGGGTGCCAAGGACGGGGAGTTCGACCACCTGGCGGTCTGACCGGCCGTCGCCTTCACCATCGGGGGGCCGTCGTGGGTGCTGACACCGCGGCGGCCTGTGTCTGACGGCGCCCATTCCCTGGTACGGGCGCCGTCGCGCCGGGCCGTTCTTCCGGTCGTGTGCGGCCGCGAGTACGGACGGCCCGACCGAACAGGTCACCTGCCCCGCCGCCCGGCTTGATGTCCGCTCCGATGCCTGCTCTGATGTCCGCGCTGACGCCGGGCCGGGCCGCCGGCCGGGACCGTCGAGCAGGGGTGTGCCGCCCGTGCCCGCGCCTCCTGTGCTCAAGCCGCTCGTGCCCACTGTCGCCGCCCTGCCCGGTCCGGAGCTAGGCCGAGCGCCGGTGCCGTCCGCCGACCTCGGGGGTCGCGCACTGCTCCGCCTCGAAGAGCGCCCAGACCACCTTGCCGCCGCCCAGCGGGTGCCAGCCCCAGGAGCGGCTGAACGAGTCCACCAGGTGCAGCCCGCGGCCCGACTCGGCCACGAAGTCCGCCTCCCGTGCCACCGGGCCGATGCTGCTGGGGTCGCTCACCGCGCAGACCACCTGCGGGGCGCGGTGAACCAGGCTTATTCGGATCGGCAGCCGGCCGTCCGCCGCCTGGGTGGGACAGTCGTAGCCGCCCAGGGCGCCGCCGGCCGGGTCGGGCCGTGCGCCGATCGCGTGCCGGAGGGCATTGGTCACCAGCTCCGAGGCCACCAGCGCGACATCGTCGAACAGCTCGCCCAGCCCCCAGCGCTGCAGGGCGCTCCGGGCGAAGTCGCGCGCGGTTCTGACGGCTTCGTAGCGAGGAGCGAGCGTACAGGTGACCACATGGGGGTCGACTGCCAAAGCCGTACCGGTGCTCATGAAGAGCTCCTCCCATAAGGGGGCGGACACGGCTGGACCCGCCGGGGTCATGCCGGTCACCTCCGACTCGCTCGGCCGCACGGCCGCCCCCTCGACCAGTCGCGCGCGCACACGAACGCCCGGTGGCGCGAGGGGCGCTGCCGGGCTGGTGCACGGAGTCGCGCGTGGGGTCGACGCGGAGCCCGCGGGATTGCCAGGGATGTGCAGGTGCACGTGCACCATGGTCCTCTGCGCTCACTGCAGATGCAAGAGTCGATTCACGTGCAGTCGCACTATTGGCATATGCAAGCGCCGAATGCACGTGCATCCTGGTGTGTGGAGTGCGGAACTGATAGGAACATCCGTCAGTATCGGCACCGTGAGCGCTCAACTGATGGCAGACTGTGCGCTGTTTGCCCTAGGTGGAGGTTTCGACCGCATGACCACAGTTCAGCCGGGCGGCGGCTCGATGGTCCGCCGGATCCTCCTCGGTTCCCAGCTGCGCCGGCTCCGCGAGGCGCGCGGCATCACCCGCGAGGACGCCGGGTACGCGATCCGCGCGTCCGAGTCCAAGATCAGTCGCATGGAGCTCGGCCGCGTCAGCTTCAAGGAGCGCGACGTCGCCGATCTCCTCAGCCTCTACGGCGTGGACGACGGCATCGAGCGCGAGGCCCTGCTCGGCCTGGTCCGTGAGGCCAACAAGTCCGGCTGGTGGCACAGTTTCAACGACGTGCTGCCGGGCTGGTTCCAGACCTACGTCGGCCTGGAGGAGGCCGCCGCGCTGATCCGCACCTACGAGGTGCAGTTCATCCCCGGCCTGCTGCAGTCCGAGGAGTACGCGCGAGCGGTTTTCGGTCAGAGCCGCCCGGTCATCAGCGCGGAGGAGGTCGAACGGCGGGTCAGCCTCCGGCTGCGCCGCCAGAAGCTGCTCGCCGAGGGCAACAACCCGCGGCTCTGGGCCGTCATCGACGAGGCCGCACTGCGCCGCCCGGTCGGCGGGCCCGAGGTGATGCGCGGTCAGGTGCAGTACCTGATCGACGTCGCCGAGCAGGCCAACGTGGTGATCCAGGTGATGCCGTTCCGCTTCGGCGCCCACGCCGGGGAGTCCGGAGCGTTCACCATCCTGCGCTTCCCCGAGCAGGACCTCGCCGACGTCGTCTACCTGGAGCAGCTCACCAGCGCGCTCTACCTGGACAAGCGCGACGACGTCGACGCGTACATCCAGGTCATGGAACGGCTCTGCGTGGACAGTCTGACGCCCGAGCGGACCATCGATCTGCTGGCGTCGATCCTGAAGGAACGCTGACAACGAGCTGACCGGCGGCTGACCGGCCGCCGTACAGTCGTCGTCGAACGGCCGTCGCCCCGCGCTCACCCGCGGGCCGACGGCCGTTCGCGCTGCGGCGGCCGCGGCTGCGGCGGCCGGCCCAGCTCCCAGGCCAGGTCGTAGCGGCCGAACAGGTCGGCCCGGATCGGCGCCAGCGATATCTCGGCCCCCGGCAGCAGCACGCCGATGCAGCCGCCCATCAGCGCACTGCGCAGCACCGCGTGTTCGGCGACCGGGTCGGGCGCGCCCCAGTCGCGCAGCAGCCCCTGGAGGAGTGCGCCGAGCCGCTGCTGCTCCGGGTCCTGGACGAAGGCGCCGGAGTCCGGGTCCAGGATCAGCGCCAGATGCGAGCGCATCACCCGGGGGTGCTCCATCGCGAGCGCCAGCACCGCGTCGATCGCCCGGGCCAGCCTGGCCTGCGGAGAAGCGTCCGGTGCCAGCGCGGCCAGGGCCGCGGAGAGCTTCTGGTGCATCATCCGGTGCGTCGCGGACTGCATCAGCAGCCGTTTGCCGTCGAAGTAGTAGGAGAGCAGCCCCCGGGCGAGACCGGCCCGTTCGGCGATGTCGGTCAGCGTGGTGCCCGCGTAGCCGCGCTGATCCACCAGCTCGACGGTGGCGCACATGATGCGCCGGCGGGAGC
Organism: Kitasatospora sp. NPDC092286; assembly: GCF_044755565.1. Taxonomy (NCBI): domain Bacteria; kingdom Bacillati; phylum Actinomycetota; class Actinomycetes; order Kitasatosporales; family Streptomycetaceae; genus Kitasatospora; species Kitasatospora sp. NPDC092286. The sequence goes on from NZ_JBIVRD010000002.1 coordinate 415,667, forward strand.
GTTGACGCATTTCCTCGTTGACCGAATCCCCGCGAGGTGCCATCGTGTCTGCTCCGTACGTTCGTTGACTCCCGGCCAATATACTGGCGGAGCGAACGGCCGAACCGGGGAACCCGCAAGTCGGCGGGCACCACGGACCGGCTCGTACGGAGGTGCCGGCTCCACCAAGACGGGGGTTTGGTGGAGCCGGTGCCTGCCCGGCGGCGACCCCGGTGACGACGGGGCGGCCCCGGGCGGCGGTCAGCTCTTGGTCAGAAGCCCGCTCCGGGCCGGCTCGCCGGAGTCGAAGAGCTCGGTCGACGGGCCGCGATGGTCGGCCACCGGCCGGGGAGCCGAGGCCTTCCTCCGGTCCAGCACGGCACCGACGGCGGCGATCAGGAAGCCCAGCAGCGCGACCGCCGTGACGAGGACCAGCGCGGGCCGGTAGCCGTCCAGCTGCGCCTGGGCGCTCTCGCCGCCCCCGCTCCCGGCGGTGATCATCGCGGTGGCCCCGGCGAGTACGACCGCGGTGCCGACCTGGATCGCGGTGTTGACCAGCCCGGAGGCCAGGCCCTGTTCCTCGTCGGCCACGCCGTCGGTGGCGGCGATGTTGACCGAGGGGAAGGCCAGCGAGAAGCCGACGCCCAGCAGGATCATCGACGGCAGCACCAGGGTGAGGTAGGAGCTGTGCTCGTCCAGGCGCAGGAACAGCGCGAAGGCGAGCACCAGGGCCAGCACGCCGATCGGCAGCAGCCGGGAAGTGCCGAAGCGGTCCACGACCGGGCCCATCAGCGGCGCGGACAGCGCGATGAAGGCGCCGGCCGGCAGCAGACCGAGGGCCATCTCCAGGGCCGACCAGTGGAGCAGGTGCTGCAGGTAGAGGGTGACGACGAACTGGAACCCGCCGTACGCGCCGGTCATCGCGAAGGCGACGACGTTGGCCCGGGCGACCGAGCCGTTGCGGAAGATGCCGAGCCGGACCAGCGGGTGCGCGGTGCGGCTCTCGATCGTGAGGAAGGCGGCGGCCAAGGCCGCGACCACGAACAGCGAGCCGATGGTGCGCAGGCTCAGCCAGCCGGCCCCCTGGGCCTCGGTGACGGTGAAGACCAGCAGCAGGACGGTGAGCGTGCCGGTGATCGCGCCGGCCACGTCGTACCCGCCCTTGGCGCGCTCCTCGGTGGGGCGGGGGAGCAGCCGGACGGCGAAGGCCAGGGCGAGCAGGGCGACGGGGACGGGCATCAGGAAGGTCCAGCGCCAGCCGACCGACGTGAGCAGGCCGCTGAGCACCAGGCCGAGCGAGAAGCCGCTGGCGCCGCAGGTGGTGTAGATCGACAGCGCCCGGTTGCGGGCCGGGCCCTCGGCGAAGGTGGTGGTGATGATCGACAGCCCGGCGGGGGCGGTGAAGGCGGCGCTGACGCCCTTGAGGAACCGGGCGGCGATCAGCAGGCCGCCGTCGTCCACCAGGCCGCCGAGCAGGGAGGCGGCGGCGAACACGGCCAGCGCGACCAGGAAGACCCGGCGGCGGCCGAGCAGGTCGGCGGCCCGGCCGCCGAGCAGCAGCAGCCCGCCGTAGCCGAGGACGTAGCCGGAGACCACCCACTGCAGGGTGGAGGTGGAGAGGTGGAGTTCGGATCCGATGGACGGGAGGGCGACGCCCACCATGGAGACGTCGAGGGCATCCAGGAACATCGCGGCGCAGAGCACGATGAGCGTGCCCCAGAGACGGGGTGTCCAGTTCAGCCCGCTGGTTGATGAGTCGTCAGGGGACGTGACGGTCGCGGTGGTCATGGGGAGGAGATTACATGCGCGTGCATTCAATGCAAATGAATAAGATGTGAACGCATAAATTTCTGGCGCGCGTGGTACTGTGGCGCCGTGGCTGAACTCGACTCTCCGGCGGAGGCAGGTCTGGTCGCCGAATGGCGAGACCTGCTGGCCCGCCATGCCGCCACCAGCTGTGCGCTCGACCGCGAGCTGGGGGAGAGGCACGGTCTCGGCATGAGCGAGTTCGAGGTGCTGGAGCGCCTCGTCGAGGAGCGCGACGCCGACCGGGGCCATCAACTGAGGGTCCAGGAGCTGGCCGACACCGTGCATCTGAGCCAGAGCGCGCTGTCGAGGCTGATCGGCCGGCTGGAGAAGGCCGGCCTGGTCACGCGGGCGATGTGCGCCAGTGACCGGCGCGGCATCCAGATCACGCTCACCGAGGCCGGCTGCCGGCTCTACGCCGAGGCCCGACCGCTGCACCGCGAGGTGCTCGCCCGCGCCATCGGCGGCGGGACCGACGACTCGAGCCAGCCGGGCTGACGAACCCTCAGGCCTCTTCTGCCGCATGGGTGTTGCGGCGCGCCTTGACCGGAGGGCCCGGCGGTGGCGGAGCCCGGTGGGCCGTTACAGCAGGGTCGAGAGCCCCGGTGCGGCGGCCAGCAGGACGGCGGCGGCGGGCGCGGCCAGCGCCGCGACGGTGAGCCGCAGCCGGTGCGGGACGGAGAGCCGGGGCCGCCCGGCGAGCAGCCGGTCCACCCGCTTCGGGGACTGCGCCAGCCCGGGCGGGCAGGCGCCGAACACCCCGCGGCCCAGGTTGAGTTCGGCCAGTGCCAGGGCGGTGGTGTGCCGCCCGTGCCGGCGCGCCGCCCGGTCGTCGGCCGCCAGCTCCACCAACTCGCCCACCTGGTCCCGGAAGGCGCTGAACACCCCGACGCCGGGGAAGCCGGAGGCGAGGGCCTGGGCGCACTGGGACAGCCAGTGGTGCCGGGCCCGGACGTGCCCGCGCTCATGGCTCAGCACAGCCGCCAACTCCCGGGCGGTCAGCTGCTGGAGGGCGCCGGTGGTCACCACCAGGCGGGAGTTGTGGCCCGGCAGCGACCAGGCCTCGGGGCGGACGTTCTCCAGCACCACCAGCCGCTCGCGCCGGCTGCGCAGAGTGTCGATGGACTCGGGCAACTCGGGTGCCCGGCTGCTCAGTTGGGCGTGCCGGTGGTCGCGGAGCGCCTTCGCGGACCGGACCTCGCGGGTCAGTGCCAGCAGGGTCTGCACCCCGCCCGCCGCCAGCACCGCGGCGCAGAGCCGCCCCCAGCCCTCGGCCTCCTGCAACCCGTACGCGGCCTCCACACCGTGCGGCGCGCCCGCGAACACCAGCGCCCGAAGCTCGGGCAGCGCGGCCGCGGCGGCCAGGACCAGGCCCAGCGCGCAGCAGAGCAGTACGGCCACCACCAGGCACTGCCACACCAGCAGGGCCAGTACGGGTTCCCGCTCCACCCATCGGGCCCGGGTCAGCAGTCGGGGCACCACGGTCGAGAGCAGCAGTCCGAGCAGCAGCAGGCCGAGCAGGGCCGTCATGGCATGGGCTCCCCGAGTACACACGGAACGCGACAGCGCGCTCCCCGCCAACCTAAGCGCTGCCGACGCCCGGTGGAACGACTTTCGGCCGGCCAGTGACCAACGCCACGCGCGGAGTCGGCGGGGTGGGCCCCAGTAGGCGTCACATCGTCAGGAGCATGGCGAACATCCCGATGCCCATCGAGAGCCGGCAGGCCTGCGGCAGCCCGGCGGTGCCGACCGGGAGCCCGCCGCCCGGGGTGCCCAGCAACCGGGTGCCGGTCCAGAGCGAGTAGCCGCCGAAGTAGAGCAGCAACGCGCCGGTCAGCAGCGGCGCGCCGACGCTCGCGGCGTGGTGCGCATGGGCGGGCGCGGCGGCCATGGCGAGTGCCATGTAAGTCATCGCCAGGGTGCCGATCGCGTGGTGCAGCCGGTGCGTCCGCCGGGCCGGGCCGCGCACGGCGCCGAACAGGAAACAGACCGCCGGGACGCCGAACACCCAGGCCCAGACCATGGCCGGCACGACGGCCCCGGTGACGGCCATCGCCGCCATGCCGAGCCCCATCAACGCCTCGGCGGCGTCGGACTCGTGGGCGAGCAGCCGGTGCGGCGCGGGCTGCACGGAGGAGGGGACGGGAGAGGGCCCGGGGGAGGGGCCGGTGGAGCAGGGGGCGTGGCGCAGCCGGGTGAGGCAGTAGGCCCCGGAGGCCGCGGTGAGAACGGCCAGCAGCCAGCTGACCAGAACCGGTCCGTGCAACGGCGACCTCCGCGGCGGCGCGTGCGGGCGTACCGTCCACGATCACCGCTCGGAGCCGCGCACAGCAGGGCGTGCACGGGGGCGCACGGAGTGCTCGCCGTGGTGAAGCCGTTCGGCGAGCACTCCTGTGACCAGGGTCTGTCGGCAGACTCCCGTCGTCCGCCCGGAGGGCGGGCGCGGCGCCTCGGCGGGTCACTTCCCTCCGGTGGCGGCGCCGGAACACAGGCGGCATGGTCGGCGTACGGAGCCGCGTCCGCGGCGCCCCCGAGCCGGATCAGCGGCAGCGGCAGAGGCCGCGCGCGCAACAGCAGGAAGACACCCGGAGCAGGTCGATGTGGCGTCGGGCCACCAGGATCACCGCCGGGAGTATGACGGGAGGTTCGCATCCCCGTCGTGCATCTGTCCGGAACATCCAGATACCCGCCCACATGCCGGACATCCGGCGCCGGACCCCCTTGCCGGGACAATCAGCGGCCCAAGCCCCCTTGAACAGGAGAACCTTTCGTACTTATGGTGTTCCCGTTGAAATAACTCCTGCCGAAGTGAGTCCACGATGCAGAATCTTTCGCCAAGGCTCGCTGTGGCGGCCGACGCCCCGGTCTCCACCCTCGCCGACCACCCGGCCTGGCTGCGCCTCAAGGAAGCCGTCGAGACCCTGCGCCCGCTGCAGTCCAAGGACGGCTCGATCGACCTGGCCGCCGTCCAGCGGCACACGGTCGACCCGCTGGTCGCCACCGTCCGCAGCGCCGTCGGGGAGCTCGCCCCGCTCTTCCCGCACGACGCCGCCTACCTGGCGGCCGTCGACGCGGACCTGGCGAAGTGGGCCGACACGGGGTACCGGGAGCCCGACTTCCTGGACTCGCTGCTGGCCTTCCAGCCCGCGGAGCAGCGCGAGGACGGCCTGGAGCACCTCGTGGTCTTCCCGATGTACACCCAGAACGGCAACCCGGACCGCAACCTGGAAGCCGTCCTGCTGAGCGTGGTCTGGCCCGAGTGGCTGGCCGAGCTGGAGCGCACCCGCTTCGACAACCCGATGTTCGTGCCGATCACCTTCACCGACTTCACGGCCGGCTACGACACCAACTCCGCCGTCCTCTTCCCCGAGACCGTGGCCGTGCGCATGGCACCGGAGCGTTTCACCTGGGGCGGCATCTTCTGCGACCGCGAGGCCGCCCGCTTCCGCGCCGTCACCACCAGCGCCGTCCAGCAGCTCGGCCTGGAGATCCCGGCCGACGCCGAGGGCCTGCTGCGGGAGCAGGAGCGCGCCCAGCAGACCTTCGTCCTGTGGGACCTCGTCCACGACCGCACCCACAGCCACGGCGACCTGCCGTTCGACCCCTTCATGATCAAGCAGCGCAGCCCGTTCTGGATGTACGGCCTCGAAGAGCTCCGCTGCGACCTCACCGCCTTCAAGGAGGCCGTGAAGCTGGAGGCCGAGGGCAACGCCCACGCCCGCGACGTCCAGTACGCGATCCTCTTCGACCGTCTCTTCCGCTTCCCGGTCAGCGGCGACCGCGTCCGCAACTACGACGGCCTCGGCGGCCAGCTGCTCTTCGCGTACCTGCACAAGCACGACGCGCTGCGCTGGCGCGACAACCGCCTCAGCATCGACTGGGAGCGCGCCCCGCAGGTGACCAACGCGCTCTGCGCCGAGATCGAGACCCTCTACCGCGACGGCATCGACCGGCCCAAGCCGGCCCACTGGATCGCCGCCTACGAGCTGGTCTCCCGCTACCTCACCCCGCACCCGGCCTCCACCTGGGCGAAGGGCCCCGACGCGCTGCCCCTCGACCTCATCGACGGCAAGGCGCTCAACAAGGCCCTGTGCGACGCCGTGCTCCCGGACGAGTTCCCGCTGAGCATGTTCTACGAGGCCCTCAACAAGAAGCTCAGCGGCGTCATCGCCGCCACCGCGGGCATCACGGCCGCCGGTATCCAGGGAGTCGCCGCATGACCACCGCACCCAACGGACCGCTCACCGGCAAGGTCATCGCCGTGGCCGGTGCCACCGGCCCGGCCGGCCACGCGACGCTGCGCCGCCTCGCCGCCGACGGTGCCACGGTGATCGCCGCCAGCATCGACGCGCGAGCCCTCGAGGCCGAGATGGACGCCACCCGCGCCGCCGTGCCCGGGGCCCGTCTCAGCGGCCAGGTCATCGACCTGCTCGACCCGCAGGAGGTCCACGACTGGGCCGACCACCTGGAGGCGGAGCACGGCCACGTCGACGGCCTGTTCCACCTGGTCGGTGGCTGGCGCGGCAGCAAGACCTTCTTCGACACCCGGATCGACGACTGGGACTGGCTGCACGACACCGTCGTCCGCACCCTCCAGCACACCTCGCTGGCCTTCCAGCCCGCCCTGGTCCGCAGCTCCGCCGGTCGCTACGCGATGGTCTCCGCCGCGTCCGCGCACAAGCCCACCGCCGGCGGCGCCGCCTACGCTGCGGCCAAGGCCGCCACCGAGGCCTGGACCCTCGCGATGGCCGACTCCTTCAAGAAGGAGACCACCGCCGCGGACGGCGATCCCACCGCCGCAGCTGCGATCCTGGTCATCAAGGCGCTGGTCAGTCCCGAGATGCGGGCCGAGAAGCCCGAGGCGAAGTTCACCGGCTTCACGGACACCGCCGACCTCGCCACCACCCTGGCGGGCCTCTGGGACCGCCCCGCAGCAGAACTGAACGGACAGCACCTGTGGCTGACAGCCCGATGATCCACCCCGGCTCGCCGGAGGACCCCCGCACGGACGCGGTACGACGGCACGACCCCGCCGTCCGCGGTTTCGCCAGCGACAACTACGCCGGCGTGCACCCGGAGATCCTCGCCGCGATAGCCCTCGCCAACGGCGGCCACCAGGTCGCCTACGGCGAGGACGACTACACGGCGCACCTGCAGGACGTCTTCCGCCGCCATTTCGGCGAGCAGGCCGAGGCGTACCCCGTCTTCAACGGCACCGGCGCCAACGTCGTCGCCCTGCAGGCCCTGCTCCCGCGCTGGGGTGCGGTGGTCGCGGCCGAGAGCGCCCACATCAACGTGGACGAAGGCGGCGCCCCCGAGAAGATGGGCGGCATCAAGCTGCTCACCGTCCCCACCCCGGACGGCAAGCTCACCCCCGAGCTGATCGACCAGCAGGCCTGGGGCTTCGGCGACGAGCACCGGGCCCAGCCGCTGGCGGTCTCGATCACCCAGAGCACCGAGCTGGGCACGCTCTACACGGCCGAGGAGATCCGGGCGATCACCGACCACGCCCACCAGCTCGGCATGCTGGTCCACGTGGACGGCTCCCGCCTGGCCAACGCGGCCGCCTCGCTCGGCCTGCCGCTGCGTGCCTTCACCACCGATGTCGGCGTGGACGTCCTCTCCTACGGGGGTACGAAGAACGGCCTGCTGTTCGGCGAGGTCGTGGTGGTGCTCAACCCGGAGCGGGTACGCAACATCAAGTACCTGCGCAAGACCTCGATGCAGCTCGCGTCGAAGATGCGCTTCGCCTCGGTCCAGTTCGAGGCCCTGCTCTCCGGTGACCTCTACCTGCGCAACGCCGGCCACGCCAACGCGATGGCCAGCCGGCTCGAGGCCGCCGTCCGGACCATCGAGGGTGTGACGGTCGTCCGCCCGGTCCAGGCGAACGCGGTGTTCGCGATCCTCCCGCGGGAGGTCAGCGAGCGGCTGCAGAAGCGCTACCGCTTCTACTTCTGGAACGAGCACACCGGTGAGGTGCGCTGGATGTGTTCGTTCGACACCACGGAGGCGGATATCGACGCCTTCGCGGCGGCCATCGCCGAGGAGATGGGCCGCGCCTGACGGCGCTCGTGGACAGCCGATCGTCCCGTCCTGCGACAGCAGGGCGGGACGATTTGCATGTGGCGTGCCCGGGCCCGTACAGTTCCGGAGTCGCACCGAGAGGGGCGGCGGAAAGCGAATCCGATGAATGAAACTCCGGAAAACGGAGCGGAAAGCATCTGATAAGCTTGAAACACGAAAGAACGAAGCGCCCGGAGGGCCCGCTGGAAGGCGGCCTGAAGGAAGTGTCCGTTCCTTGAGAACTCAACAGCGTGCCAAAAGTCAACGCCAGATATGTTGACATCCCCGGCCTCGGATTGTTCCGGGGTTG
>NZ_JBIVRD010000003.1:0-157216 GCF_044755565.1 Kitasatospora sp. NPDC092286
GCCCCTCAAACGCGCCCAACACCGCAACTGGCCACCACCCCAACCAGCCACCGTCACGATCACCAAGCGAGACACGAATTAAGTCACCGGCATTGCGGCTAGGGCTTGTCCGGGCGATCATGTGCGGAGCCAGATGGCGAGGGCTGCTGCGGTGACGGTGCCGAGGTAGGCGTAGCCGCGTTTGTCGGGTTGTGACCGCTCTGGCGTGCTTGAACCGGATGCCGCGTCTGCGCAGGTAGGCGCGACACGGCCCGTTGCTGTAGGCCTTGTCGGCGGCCAGGCTGTCGGGCTTCTTGCGGGGCCGGCCCGGACCGGTCCGCGGGATCCGGACCGCGCACCGCGCAGAACGGTGTACTCGGACCGGCGTCGCCGCCGCAAGGCTGCGTGACCACCATTGGTCTACTCCAATCTGTCCTGAATACGTCGTCACAGCGGGCGCCGGTCTGCCGTTCACTGTTTCTTCCGAGCCGCCGGGTCACTGCCCCGCGACCGGTCGATGTGGGAGTCGTGATGCGAAGATCCGTGCGCTTTCTGATCGTTGGGGTTACTGCCGTGCTCGCTGCCGGTGTGGTGGTGGCCGTGCACATCGATGGCCGGGTGCCGCTCGTGCCCGCCCTGTGTGTGGACGGGTTCGTCGGGGTCGGCTGGCTGTCGCTCGCCGCCCTGGCCTTCCCGCGGCGACGGCCTCCGGTCGCCCCGGTGGACGACGGCGTGGGGCCACTGTTCCTCGCCGACCTCCCCTACCGGCCGGAGGGCGAGCCTCGCGCCACCGCGCCCTGGAGAGGCCGCCGCTGGCCCTGACCCCGACGTTCGGAACCGGCCGAGATCACTCCGCACCCTTTCCGCGGCGGGGGGCTCCTGTCACGATGACACGGGACCCCAGAAACGAGGGAGAGTTACGGTGTCGACGGTGCGCGTGAGTTCGGCGGTCATGACCCACCCGGTACGCCTGGTCCAGGCCCGCGAGCTGGCCGAGCGGCTCGGGCTGGACGGCCTGGCGCTCGATCCGGAGCCGGACGGTCCGCCCTCGGCCCTCCGGACGGCCCAGGTCGCCTGGGCGGCGGCGGACTCCGGGGGGAGCCACCACCTCGTCGTCCAGGACGACGTGTCCGCCCCGGAGAACCTGGTGGCGCTCGTCGGCCGCGCGGCCGCCCGGTTCCCCGACGAGGCCCTGGTGTTCTACACGAACTGGCACGCGCGCAACGGCGGCGCCTCCCGGCTCGCCGCGCTCGCCGGCGCCGCCTGGGTGCGGGCCGTGCCCGACGAGTTCACGCCGTCCCTCGCCGTCTGTCTGCCGCTCGACACGGCGGACGGCTTCCGCCGGTTCAGCACCGGCAGCGCCGAGCGCCACGACGACGAGCTCTTCTCCGTCTTCTTCCGCGCCCGCGGCCGGATGAGTCTGATCGCCGTGCCCAACGTGGTGGAGCACATCGGCACCAGCAGCATCAACGGCCATGCCACCCAGGGGATCCGGCTCGCCGTCTGCCCCATGGACGCCGCCGACGCCGAGCCGCTCCTGGAGCACGGCCGCGTCCTGGAGGAGCCGGGGTGGATCCCGTACATGCGGTACGGCGAGGGCTACATCCGGCTCGTGGGCCAGGAGAACGGCCCGGACGGCGGGCGCGGCCATCACCGTTGGCTCGACGCCCTGCCGATGACCGGCCTCACCGAGCGCGCGGTGCGCGACGCGGTGGCCGACGGCATGCCGGCGGACCTGGCGTCGGAGGTGGCCGGGCGGTTCGGCCGGAGCTTCGCCGAGGAGCTGTGGATCCACTGCCTGCTGCTCGGCCGGCAGGCGGCCGAGGCCGCCCGTCGGCTGGGCGGCGACCCCGGCGGCGTCCCGCCGGCCGCCCTCGCCCGGCTGCGGGACGCGGCGGTGTCCACCGCCGGTCCCGCCGGCCTGCCGCCCGAGCGTCGCCCGGAGGCCGGGCCGGACGAGGTGCGGCTCATGTCCGCCTTCGCGTGGACCGCCGTCAGGGCCGGGCAGCAGTGGCCTCCGGCGTGACCTCCCCGGTGACCGGGTGGGTGATCCACACCGCGGGCTCCCAGTACCCGCCGAGATCCCGTGCGTGCTCGATCCGCAGGGTGGCGAGGCCGCCGGGGAACACGTAGTCGCCGTCCTCCGGGAAGGCGAGACCGGTCCAGCGCTCCCATTCGGCCACCGTGCCGGTGATCCGTGACGAGCGCTCCGAGGCGCCGGCGATCGCACCGCCGGCGCCCACCTGGGTGCGGATCCACGGGTCGAGCGGAGCCCCGTCCGCGCGCCGCCAGGTCGCGTACCGCTCGATCGGCACCAGCGGGTACCGGTCCTTCCAGGTGGGCCGCACGGGCACCAGCACCGTCTCCAGGCCGGCCCGCCGCGCCACCTGGCGCATGCCGTCGAGAAGCACGCTGGAGAAGCCCTTGCGCTGGTAGTCCTCAGCGACCTCGATGCCCAGCGCGCACAGGGCGCCGGCGGTCCGGCCCGCGGTGCGGTCCGCGAACGCCCGGGCGATGGAGTCGTCCAGTCCGGGGCCCAGGTCGGCGGCCGTGCCGTCCCAGGTCCGCGGCAGCGAGCGTCCGGCGCCCGCCACCACCTCGCGCTCGTCGTCGTACAGGACGAACTGGTAGTCGGGGAAATCCGCGAACAGCCGGTCCCAGTAGCCATCGTTGACATCGCCGTGCAGGTTGTACTCGGGCACGATGCCGGCGAACCGTTCCGGCATGCGGTCCCACAGTTCGGGTTTCTCCGCGTGGGTCACCACGATCAGGGCCATCGGGCCGTCCTCCTCTTCTTGTGGGTCTAAGCGGGGACTTCGACGTCCCAGACGATGACGATCGGCAGCCCGTCCCAGGCCGCGCGGGCGGCGTCCGCGATGAACTCCTCGTAACCCCCGGGCGCGAGACTGCCGTTGAAGAGCGGCTCGTGACAGGCCCGCACCCGCAGCCCGGCTCCCGTGAACGCCTCCAGGTACCGCCCGGGCAGATGGACGTGGTTGCGGACGAACGCGAGCTGCTCGGAGTCGTGCACGAAGACGCACTGCCCCTGGAGGGCGATGACGAACGGGTGCAGGTCCGAGACGATGATCCGCCCACCCGGACGGACCACCCGGGCCAGCTCCGCCACGCCCGCCGCCAGGTCCGGAAGATGGGTCATGGCCAGCGAACAGACGGCGAGATCGACCGAGTCGTCCTCCAGCGGCAGGCTCTCCAGGCGCCCGACCCGGAACTCGGCCTGCGGAGCGCGCTCACGGGCCTTGGCCAGCATCTCGGGCGACTGGTCCACGCCGATGGTCCGGTGCCCGCGGGAGACCAGGGCGCCGGTCTGCCGCCCGGTACCGCAGGCGGCGTCCAGGGCGGTGCCCGCGGGAAGGGTGTCGAGGATCCCGTGCAGCACGGGCTCCTCGACCTCGATGTACGAGCTGGGCAGCGAGTCGTACACCGCCGACCAGGAGGCGTAGCCCTCGGCCAGGTCGAGTTCGCTGACGTCGGTGCCCCCGTCCGGCAGCTCCCCGTCGCCCGACACGAAGCGCCGGATGTCCTCGACGCGTGCCTTGAGGAACTCCTCCTCGCCGTCCAGGGCGTGGCGCAGCAGCGCCAGGCCCTGGATTCCCAGGACGAGTTCCCTCACTCGAAATTCATTGCTCATGCGAATGCCTCGTTCTTGACCGGAGGTGACGGATGTGCGGTAGCCGGTCGGCTTCGGCTGAATTCCAGCTACCCGGCCCGGCGGTAGAGGACTCTCCCCATCCGGTTCGCTGTCCGAAAGGCGGCCTTGAATGACCGGTTTCGCGGCATCGTTGCCCGGAATTCCCGGAACCCCCTACGATGGCGGGCCGAAGCGGCCGAACACCTATTCGCCGGCCGTTCGCTCTGCTGGGAGGCGGAATGATAGAGGGATATCTCGGCCGGGAAAGCGTCACCGCCGGGGAGGAGCTGACCGTGCACGTCTCCACCGACGCCGCCCGGTTCCGGCTGAGGTTCTACCGGTTGGGAGCGGAGCTGGACCTGGTGGCGGAGACCGGCCGGCGCCCCGGTTCGCTCCACCTGCCGCCCGCGCACCCCGACGGCGTCCCCGGCCGGGCCTCGCCCGCCGACGGCTGGGACTGGCCGCCGCTCACCGTGCCCGTGCCGGAGGACTGGACGCCCGGCATGCACCTCGTCCAGTTCGTCGAGGACGGCGACGACCCGCCGCTCCTGGACGCCGCGAGCATCGAGGGCCCCGCTCGCGAGTTCTTCGTCGTGCGGCCCCGGCGGGCCGGCAGCCGGTCCGGCATCCTCTACAAGAAGTCGACCTTCACCCGGCATGCCTACAACCGCTCCGACCGGCCGGACGCGGAGCGCGCCGTCAGCCTCTACGACCACCCCGTGTACCTGCCGAACGACAATCCCCGCGGGCACAAGGTGAGCCTGCACCGGCCCGGCGGAATCATCGACCTCGCCTACTGGGACGCCCCTTTCATCGCCTGGCTGGAGCGCAACGACTATCCGGTCGAATTCTGCACGGATCTCGATCTGCACGAGGATCCGGATCTACTGTCCTCGTATGATCTGCTGCTCAGCGTCGGCCATGACGAGTACTGGAGCGAGGCGATGCGCAGCCATGCCGAGCGATTCGTCCGGGACGGCGGGAACATTGCTTTCCTCAGTGCCAACACGTGTTGGTGGCGCATTCATCCGACCGACCGGAACACCGCCTTCGTCTCGGACACCGACCACCACGTCGGGGACGAGTACCCGCACCTTCCCGCGACCGACCAGTGGTGGCCGGCGGCGCCCGACGGCGTGGGCCGCCCCGAGAACTCCCTCACCGGGGTGAGTTTCCGCAACGGCGGCATGTGGGCGGGCACCGAATGGCCAGGGGACCGTCCGCGCGAGGGGTACACCGTGCAGCACGCCGACCACTGGGTCTTCGCCGGCACCGGGCTGCGCGACGGCTCCGACGGCGGTGAGCCCGACCGGCTCGGCGCGGGCACCCCGCTCATCGGGTACGAGTGCGACGGCGCCGCCTACGTCCGGGACGACCACGGCGTCGCCCGCGCCAGCGGCGAGGACGGCACTCCCACCTCCTTCCTCATCCTCGGCATCCACGTCCTCGAACCCGTCCACGAGGACTTCCACCACTTCAAGTGGGGCCACTGGAACGGCCCGGCCCGGGAGCCGGGCATCACCAGCCCCCGGGCCGCGACCATGGGTGTCTTCACCGCCGGCGGCACCGTGTTCTCCGCCGGTACCACCGACTGGCCGGTGGTCTGCGGGAAGGATCAGGACGCCGGTGTCGTCCAGGTCACCCGCAATCTCCTGGACCGGCTGCGGCACCGCTCGTCACGAGCCTGAGCAGTTCCCCCAGCCCGCGGATCCGGGCCGCCCCGTCCGGCAGGGGCGGCTCGGATCCGAGCACCGCCGGGTCCGGCCGGCACAGGTGGACGGACCGCATCCCGGCCGAGAGCGGGCCGAGCACGTCCGGCGCCCACATGTCCCCGACGAACAGCACGTGTTCGGGCGGCAGTCGGCACCGCTCCAGCAGCGTCCGGTAGATCAGCGGGTGCGGCTTGCGCGCGCCCGCCCGGGCGGAGCCCACCACGACGTCGACCGACCCACCGAGGCCGACGTCCTCCACGCAATCCTCCAGGTTCCAGAACCAGTTGGAACAGACGCCGACCAGCAGCCCCTGCGCGCGGAGCTCTTCGAGGACGGGGCGGGCGTCCTCGAAGAGCTCCAGCCGGAGGGCCTTCATGGCGCGGTCGATCTCCTCGACCAGGCCGTCCAGCTCGTGTTCCGGCACCCCGCAGTCGAGAGCCCTGCGCCGAAGCCGGTCCAACTCCCAGCGGTGGTAGTCGTTCTCCGCGGCGGAGTGGACCGCATGCTCCTCGCCCTCGCCGGGGCCCACCGCCCACTGGTCGCCCCAGCGGGCGCCCTGGGCGGCCAGGCCCCGGCGGTCGAAGATCGCGCGGTGGTCGGGCGGCAGCGGCTCGACCATCCGCACCAGCGTCCCGTAGAAGTCGAAGACGACGGCACGGACCTCCGGTGGCAGCACGTACGGCACGGGCCCGGCCTCAGTACCGGCCGTGCCGGCGCGGGAAGTAGTCCTGCAGGTCGCCGTCCCGTTCGATGTCGACGGTCGCGCAGTGCAGCCCGCCGCCGAACGGCCCGACCGCCCGGAACGGCACCGGGACGATCTCGAATCCGTACGAGGACAGCTGCTCCGAGAGCCGGACCTCCTTCTCCTCGATGCACAGGGTGTTCTCGTCGAGGTTCAGCATGTTGCCTGCGAGCCACGGGCTGCAGAACGACAGCTTCGGCGGGTGGTCCCAGCTCGCGGGCTGCACCGCCTCGATGATCTCCCAGTCGTTGAGCCGGAAGAACTCCATCAGCTCGGCGTCCGCGAGCCGCTCGCCGCAGTGCAGCACGAGCCCGGGGCGCAGCGGCACCCAGGTCGCGTCGATGTGCAGCGGGTGGGTGTTGGTGGAGGTGACCGCGTGCACCCGGTGGTCGGGGAAGTGGCGCTTGAGCCACTGGTAGCCGCTGCGGTTGGTGACGAAGGACAGCTGGACGAAGAGGTCCTTGCCGAAGCGGGCGACGTCGGCCGCGTCGAACAGCGGCTCGGCCTCGGTCAGCACCAGGTCGTAGTCGCGGACCCGGGCCAGCTGCTCCTCGGTCGGCAGGTCGTTGTAGGTGTCCCAGAACTTGGTGTTGAAGGAAGCGTCGGTGAGCCGCGGCTTCGGTGCGGCCTCCCAGCGCATGTTCTCGTCGGCGTCGAACAGGCCCTGCAGAACGGGCCGGTAGCACAGGTACTCGTGCCAGCGGCTGCGGTAGGACATGGTCGCTTCCAGGACCTCGTTGCCGACGGTCAGCAGCAGGTCCCGGGGCGGCATGCAGCCGAACATGGAGTCCTGCGTCCAGTCGGGCGTGCTGACCTGCTGGGTGAAGTCGACGGGGGTGGGGCGGTCCACCCTGATGCCGCGGCGGCGCAGCATCTCGGCGAAGTCGTCGAGTTGCTCCTCGGCCTCGGCGACCATGTCCTCGGGCATCGGGCCGTAGGTGCCCAGGGGGAAGCCGTCCTCGGGGTAGTCCCGGCGCACCGCGTGCTCGGGAGCCTGGACCACGGTGCCCTCGGCCCGCCCGACGATCACGTGGCGCAGCGGGTCCCAGCCGTTCCAGGCGTTGACCCGGAGCGGCCTGGCGGAGGCGTCGGGAGTCTCGTCGGACGAAGTCGTCATCTGCTCGGTCACGTAACAAGCCCTTCGTATCGGGATCACGTGGTGCAGAGGCCTAACCTGCGGGTACCGCCCCGGAGGAGTCAAGCGTTGGGCCCTCTGCGGGACACTGAACGTCATCTTCCGGCCGAATGTTCGCGCCTCTGCGACGCGGAGTGATCAGACGGGTAGTCAGGAGGTTGCCCCCATAGTGAACTTGGAGACCTCATGGCCATTCGCATGTCCTACCGCCCCCTTGTCCTCACGTTTCTCCTGTCTCTCGCGGCCACCGGATGCAGTTCCGGGTCGGGGAGCGGGTCCGAGGCGAGCGGCAAACTGACGGTGTGGCTGGCCGTGGACGCGCAGGAGAGTTGGCCGCAATTGGTCCAGTCCACCAACGACCGGTTCACCAAGGCCCACCCCGGAATCCAGGTCGACGTCCAGTACCAGCAGTGGACGACGAAGAACCAGAAGCTGGACGCCGTCCTCGCCGGGAAGAACGTTCCCGACGTGGTCGAGATGGGCAACAGCGAGACCACCAACTACATCGTCAACGGCGCCTTCGCCGCCGTCGACCCGGCGCGCTTCGACCAGTCGGACGCCTGGCTGCCGGCGCTCGCCGACGCCTGTCGTGCCGACGGCAAGACGTACTGCGTGCCGTACTACGTCGGAGCCCGGGTCGCGATCTACCGCACCGACCAGTTCTCCGGCGCGGGTGTCGCCGGCGCCCCGAAGACCTACCCCGAACTGCTCTCCGCGCTGGACAAGCTGAAGGGCACCTACAGCGCCGGGGACCCCAACTACTCGGCGCTCTACATGCCCGGCCGCTACTGGTACGCGGCCATGGCCTTCGTGAAGGACGCGGGCGGCGAGATCGCCGTGAAGGACGGCGGCAAGTGGAAGAGCTCGCTGTCCTCGCCGCAGTCGGTGGCCGGGCTCACCGAGTGGAAGCGGCTGATCGACACGTACTACGTCGGTGACCGGGCCAAGGACAACAGCGACCAGCCGGCCGTCATCGGGCAGGGCCGCGTGGGCGTCTTCTACGGCAACACCTGGGAGGCCGACGCCGCCGCCGACGAACGCTCCGGCGGGGACCCGAAGCTGAAGGACAAGTTCGGCACCTTCCCCTTCCCCGGCCCGTCCGGCAAGCTCCTGCCGCCGTTCCTCGGCGGATCCACCCTGGCGGTGCCGGCCAAGTCGACCCGCAAGGACCTGGCCGCCGACTGGATCAAGATGTTCACCGACCGGGAGTCGCAGAAGACCCTGATCGAGGTGAACACCCTGCCCAACAACACCACTCAGCTGGCCGAGGTCGCCGGCGGCGGCATCAACGGCCCGGCGGCCCAGGCCGCCGCGACCGGAGGCTGGATGACCCCGTTCGCGCCCGGCTGGACGTCGGTGGAGAAGTCCAACATCCTGCCCGAGATGCTGGAGCGCATCGCCAACGGCAAGCAGTCCGTGCAGGACGCCACCCGTGAGGCGGACCAGCGGATCAACGAAGTGATCAATGAGCGCTGACCGGGGCCGGCGGCGGCGTCCGAAGCTGCTGCCGTACCTGCTGATCGGTCCCACCGTCCTCGCGATGGTCCTCGTGCTCGGCTACCCGCTCGTGGACATGGTCGTGCTCGCCTTCCAGGACATGACCCGCGAACAGCTCTTCAGCGGCGCCGCACCGCCGTGGGCCGGACTGGACCAGTTCAGGAAGATCCTCGGTGACGGCTTCTTCTGGACCGTGGTGGGCCGCACGGTGCTCTTCACCGCGGTGACCGTCGTGCTCACCGTGCTCTGCGGGCTGTTCACGGCGCAGCTGATGCACCGGGTCTCGCCCTGGGTGCGCGCCGTCATCTCCGGTGTGCTGGTCACCGTGTGGGCGATGCCCGCGATGGTCGCGGCGTCGATCTTCCGCTGGCTCTTCGACACCGACTACGGCGTCACGAACTGGGTGCTCTCCGAACTGCCGGGGGTCGACATGATCCACCACAACTGGTTCATCGACCCCTGGCAGGGGTTCACCATCATCGTCGCCGTCGTGGTGTGGGGCTCACTGCCGTTCGCCGCCATCACCCTGCGGGCCGCGCTGGCGCAGGTCCCGCACGAACTGGAGGAGTCCGCGGTGCTGGACGGTGCCCGGCCGTTCCAGGTCTTCCGGCACGTCACCCTCCCGGTGATAAGACCGGTCCTCCTCATGGTCACCACGCTGAACGCGATCTGGAACTTCGGTGTCTTCAACCAGATCTGGCTCATGCGCGGCGGCCAGCCCGAGCGGGAGTACTACCTGCTGGGCGTCTACTCCTTCATCGAGTCCTTCGCGGTGAACCGGTACAGCACCGGGGCCGCGATCGCGCTCGTGACCGTCGTGCTGCTGCTCGCCGGATCGGTCGTCTACCTGCGTCAGATGCTCAGGACGGGAGAGCTCGAATGAGACGACGACGGTCGCTGGGCCACGACCTCCTCGGGCTGCTCGTCGCCGCGGTGATCGGCTTCCCCGTCTACTGGATGGTGCTCACCGCGTTCCGGCCGGCCAACGAGATCCTGAGCCTTCCGCCGAAGTTCTGGCCGGGCCGGCTCTCGTTGGACAACTTCGCCCGGGCCCTGGGCTCGGAGACCTTCTGGGCCAACGTCCGCTCCAGCGTCATCATCGGCCTCGGCACCGTCGTGGTGTCGCTGGTCGTCGGCACGCTCGCCGCGTTCGCCCTCGCCCGCTTCCGCTTCACGGGCCGCAAGACCTTCGTCGTGGTGATCCTCATCGTCCAGATGGTGCCGCTGACGGCCCTGATCATCCCGCTGTACCTGCTGCTGAACGACGCCGGGCTGACCGACAGCCTCACCGGGGTGATCCTCACCTATCTGGTGTTCACCCTGCCGTTCACGGTGTGGATGCTGCGCGGATTCATCAACGGGGTACCCGTGGAGCTGGAGGAGGCGGCCATGGTCGACGGCTGCGGCCGCCTCGGCGCGTTCCGCCGGGTGGTGCTGCCACTGCTCGCACCCGGCATCGTCGCCACCTCGGTCTTCGCGCTCGTCCAGGCCTGGAACGAATACGTCCTCGTCTACATCCTGTTGTCCACTCCCGAGAAGCAGACCGTCAGCATCTGGCTGGTCTCCTTCACGACCAGCCGAGGCACCGACTACGGCGGCCTCATGGCGGGTGCCACACTCACCGCCCTGCCCGTCGTGGTCTTCTTCCTCATCATCCAGCGCCGGATCGCCTCCGGCCTGGCCGCCGGCGCCGTCAAGGGCTGACCCCGCACACCGAAAACCCGGCTCCCCCGGTCGCACCCCGTTCACGTCCACAGGAGGACTCCGTGACGCACGACCGTCTCGATCTCGTCTCCAAGCTGTACCAGCCATCAGGCTGGCCCCGCGTCCTGCAAGCGGCCGAAGGAGCCGCGTCGGACGCCCCGCTCGTCGTGGATCTCGATCCGACGACCTTCTGCGATCTGGCCTGCCCCGAGTGCATCAGCGGAAAGCTGCTCAACCAGGGCCGCTTCACCCCCGAGCGGCTGGCCGCGCTCGCGGAGGAACTGGTCTCCATGTCCGTCCGGGCCGTGGTGCTCATCGGGGGCGGCGAACCGCTCGCCCACCGGGGCACCCGTAAGGTCCTGCGCATCCTCGGCGAGGCCGGCCTGGCCGTCGGGGTCGTCACCAACGGCACCATGATCGACAAGAACCTCGACGAACTCGCCCGCTACGCCTCCTGGGTCCGCGTCTCCATGGACGCCGGCACCGCCGGAACGTACGGCCTCTTCCGCCCCGACCGAAAGGGCCGCAGCGTCTTCGACAAGGTCGTCGCGAACATGCGGCTGCTCGCCGAGGCGAAGACCGGCGCCCTCGGCTACTCCTTCCTCGTCATGACCCGCCAGGAGCCGGACGGCCGGGTCGTCAGCAACCACACGGAGGTCCTGCAAGCAGCCGAGCTCGCCCACGACATCGGCTGCGACTACTTCGAGACCAAGGCGATGTTCGACGATGAGCACCACGTCATCCAGGTCTCCCAGGACCTCCTCGCATCGGTCGACAGTCAGCTCGCCGAGGCCGCCCGGCTGGAGAGCGACACCTTCCAGCTCATCAACTCCTCCACGCTCACCTCGCTGCGCCGGCACACCGGGCCGGTCCAGCCCAAGGAGTACCACCACTGCCGGGTCGCCGAGCTGCGCACCCTGATCACCCCGTCCGGGGTGTACATCTGCTCCTACCACCGGGGCAACCCGCTGGCCCGGATCGGCGACGCCGTCACCGACAGCCTGCCCGACATCTGGAAGACGTCGGACCGCGGCATCGTCGACCCGAGCCGGGACTGCCGCTTCCACTGCGCGCGGCACCGGTCCAACCTGGAACTGGAGCGAATAGCGGAAGGAACGGGCGCAGTCCCCCCGGGAGAGGACTACGACCCGTTCCTGTGACCGTCACCCGGCGCTGACGCCGACCCTGGTCCCCGCCCGGGCACTCCGGCTCCCCGGAGCCGCCCGGGTGGGGATCACCCGTGCCCCGGGGAACGGGCCGCGCAGCGCGTCGGCCAGCCGCGCCACCACCCCGGGCGTGTCGGCCGCGGGGCACACACCCACCAGCGAACCGCCGCCGCCGGCCCCGCTGAGCTTCAACGGCAGGCCGGCGGCGCGCAGCGCCAGCGTCCGCAGCTCCTCCAGGACCGGGGTCGACATGCCCTGGAAGTCGCGCATCGCCTCGTGCGCCCGGGTCATCGCCTCCCCCAGCGCCTGGTGGTCGCGCCGGCGCAGCGCCGCCCATGCGGCGCCCGACGCCCGGTCGGCCTCGGCCCGGTACGCCGCCAGGGCCGGATCGCCGGCCGCCAGCTGCGCCCGCACCGTGCGGATGTGGTCGGCGGTGTTCTTCCGGGTGCCCGAATCCACCACGACCACCCGCCAGTCCTCCGGGAACTCCAGCCGTTCCCGGACCACCGGCAGGCCGCGCTCCCGGCCGTCGATCAGCAGCGCACCGCCCTCGGCGACGGCGAGGTGGTCCATGCCCCCGCCGTTGAACCGGGCGAACTCGAACTCGTACGCCCACTGGACGATCGAGGCGTCCGGCACCGGCACGCCGTCCGGTGCCCCGGCCGCCTCGGCGTACGCCCGGAACAGCGCCACGATCAGCGCCGTGGACGAGGACAGCCCGCTCGCGGAGGGCGCCTCGCTGCTCACCCGCACGGCCGGCGCCGGGCCGGCCGCGCCGGGGAGCCGCTCGCCCAGGAACGTCCACACCTGCGCCGACCAGTCGGCCTCCACCGGCTGCTCCGCCCCGGACGGTCCGCCGGGCACGACCTCGACCGTGGTCCGCAGGTCGAGGGCGAGGCTGACCGAGCGGCCGTCGCCCAGCCAGTCCAGGTCCTCCCCCGACAAACACGCCCGGCACGGCACCGCGACGCGGATCGATTGCTCCTCGCTCACCTTGCCCGGAACCTCCCGTCCGTGAGAAACGCGCGGTACATCTCCAGCACGACCCGCGTGGGCGGGTGCAGCGGCGCCGGCGGGTCGTCGAGGGGCCGGAACTCCGCCCGGCGCACCTCGTCCGCCCCCGGGGAGAGCTCCCCCGACCAGTTCCGGGCCACGAAGCACAGCGCGAAGCAGTGGTTGACGTCCCCGTTCGGGTAGGTCACGGTGTGCACGGCCGGATCGGACAGCGAGCCGAAGGCGACCAGGTCGTCCTTCCCGACCCGCAGCCCGGTCTCCTCCGCCACCTCCCGGACGGCGGCGTCGGCGAAGCCCCCGTCCTCCTCGCAGGCTCCCGCGGGAAGCTCCCACACACCGTTGTCCACCCGCTGCTGGAACAGCCCCCGGCCCGCCTCGTCGATCAGCAGGACCTGGGCACCCGGAACCAACAGCCGCCGGTCGCCCACCTTCTGACGCAGCGACCAGACGTACGATCCGACATAGCCCATGCTCGTACCACCCCCTCCGACGTGCGCCCGACGCCGGGCGGTCACGGGGGCACAGACTGTCACGCGCCGTCCTCGCTGAGCCAGCGCGGCACCGCTTCGGGCGTCTTCTCCAGCCAGCGCACATAGCGGTCGACGCCCTCCGCGACGTCGATCCGGGCCTGCCAGCGCAGCAGTTCCCGGGCCCGCTCCGTGGAGGCGTACCCCCCGAGCGGATCGCCCTCGGGGCGCGGGGTGACGATCCGCCGCGCCTCGGGGAAGTAGGGCATCAGCAGGTCCGCGACGTCCCGGATCGCCGTCGGACGCCCGGTCCCCACGTTCACCGTCCGGCCCGCCATCCCCTCCTCGACGAGCGCGAGCGCCGTCGCCTCGGCCACGTCCTGGACGTGGACCATGTCGCGCACCTGGACGCCACCCCCGTTCAGGCGCATCGGGCGGCCGAGCTTGGCCTGCAGGGACAGCCAGGGAACCATCCAGGAGTGGCTGCCCGGCTTCGGGATCTGCGGATCGCCGTAGACGGAGAAGTAGCGCACGATCGCGTACTCGGCCCCCGACGACGCCCCGAGCATCAGCCGGGTCTGGTGCTCCGCCCACAACTTGCCGTTCGCGTACACCGACAGCGGGAACAGCGCCTGATCCTCGTGGAACATGTGCGGGCCGGGCGAGTCGGTGGGGCCGTCGCCGTACACGGACGCGGAGGAGACCAGCACCAGACGGCGCACCCCCGTCCGGGCCAGCTCCTCCAGGACGACCTGGGTGCCCTGCACATTGGCCCGGAAGGCGATGTCGGGGTTCCGGGTGCAGGCGGCCACGTCCGCGTAGGCGGCGGCGTGGACCACGAAGTCGGCATCCCGGAGCAGGCCGGCGACCACCTCGCGGTCACAGATGTCGCCGACGACGAGCCTGGCCCCGGACTTCTCGGTCCCGAATATGGTGTGGCCGTTCTCGGGGTAGGCGTCCATCCGGTCCAGGACGACCACGTCGGCACCGGCCCGGCGCAGCAAGGCGGTGAGCCGGCTGCCGACCAGGCCCCCGCCTCCCGTCACGACGACGCGGGCATCGCGGAGCTTCTCCAACCGGGACTCGACGCTCTCACCGTCGTCGCTCCCGGCCTCGTTCAACGGCGTGTGCGATTCAGCGGACATAGGGGGTTCCCTCCGTGAAGACGGCGAACTCTCGAATACGCGCTCAAACACAGCCACATGCTTCACACGGAAGGTGGCGTGCCCATCCAGCATCCTTGGGACACCAACCGTGACACCAGTGCGAATTCGGCACTCTTGCCAGCCTCCGGCTCTATCCGTACTGTCCGGAATCGATGGCACCCGCAGTAGCCGATTACGACACGAGTGCCACCAAGTCCCCCACACCCCATCAGAAAGAGGGAAACCACGTGACACGCCATCAGCTCAGCGGTGTGGTCATGACCCACCCCAAGCGCCGGCGGGCCGCCGAGCAGATGGCCCTGACCGCGCCTCCGGGCGCGCTGCGCGTCGTCATGGACCCGGACCCGACCGGCACTCCGTCGGTCCTGCGCACGGCCCTCGCCGCCTGGGAGGCCATCGAGGACGGCGCCACCCACCAACTGGTGGTCCAGGACGACATGCTGTTGTCCGAATCGTTCTTCGAACGGGTCAACCTCGCCATCGACGCGATGCCGGACGCGGCGCTGGCGCTGTTCGCCCTGTGGGACTCCCGCAACGGGGCCGCGGTCCGCTTCGGCGCCATGGCAGGCGCCCGCTGGGTCGGCGCGGTCAACGAGTACTTCCCGTGCGTCGCGATCGTACTGCCCCGGTCCGTCGCCGAAGGATTCGTCCGCTACGGCCGCGAGCGCCTCGGCGGCTGGCCCGACGACATTCTGATGCACCGTTATCTGAACGACAGCGGTGTCCCCCGCTACGTCTCCGTCCCCAACCTCGCCGAACACCAGGACCGCGGCTCGATCTCGGGCAACGCCTTCCGGGGGCCGCGCCGCTCGGTCGGCTTCCTGCCCGGCGACCGGCCCGGCGACGAGGAGCGCCGGCTGACCGGCCTGACGGTCCTGCCGTTCTTCAAGTACGGCGTCGCGCGCTGCGCGGTGCGGGTCACCGGACCGGGCCCCGAGCGCTGGCTGCACATGGACTGCGAACAGTACCTTCGCGGCCTTGAGCTGCCCCGCTCGCTGTTCACGCCGCCCGGGCCGGAGTCGGACGCACCGGACGTCCGGGGGACCTGGCTCACGGCCCTCGCCATGGGTCACGAGGCCGCCCGCCTCGGCCTGGACGTCGACGCCACCGGACCGGCCGAACGAACCGCGGTGCACGCGGAGGCGATCGCGACGATCGGGCCGGGCGGCATCAGCAACGCCAGCACCGAGGAACGGATCGCCGAACGCCGCGAGGCCCTGGCAGCCGTGGCCCGCCGGGCGCTGGCCGCCGGGCACGAGGCCGCCGACCGGCCGGCCCCCCGCCGGCCCCGGCGGCCCGCCGGCCTCGCCGTACGCGGCGGCGCCACACCGCTCGGCGAGCACCTCGTGGGGAGGCTGACCGACCTGACCGGCGACGGGGCACCCGACGCCGTCCTCGACCTGACCGGCCTGCGCGAGGGAGCCCCGGCCCGGGAGCTGAGGATCCAACTGCCCGACGACCCACGGCCGTACACCCTGGCCGTCGGCGAGGTGTACGGCCCCGGCTGCTCCCGGGACACCCTCATCGGGCGCATGGTGTGGGACGCCCTGCGCAGCCGGCCGGTGACCGTCCAGGGGAGCCCCGACGCCGAGACGCACCCCGTGTACACGGACGACCTGGCCGATGCCATCCTGGCGGTGCTCCGCACCCGCCCTACGGCCCACACCCTGACCGTCGCGGCCGAAAAACCCACCACGATCGGCGAGTTGGCGCACGCCGTGCACGCGGCCGTCCGGCCCGTACCGGTGCGGGCCGAGCCATCTCCACCCGGACCGCCCTCCCCCCGAACCGAGTTCGCGACCAACCCCCGCCCGCCCGCGTGGACACCGGCCACGGGATACGCGAAGGGACTGCACGCGTTCGCGCAGTGGCTGGCGTACGAGGGAACGCTGCTCACCGTCGTCTGACACCGCCCGGCGAGCCGCCCGCCACGGGAATACCGTCGTCGAGCGGGAACACGACGCCCCCGCGCGCCCCCGCGCGCCGGGGCGTGGCCGGGGTGTGTCCACTCGTCCGGTGGCGGAGATTTTGCATCGGCGCACGTCGTGTGATCGGCTGATGGCCCGATCTGCCCACATGGGCATTGCCGACGAGGAGAGTGACCCATGGCGGGCTTCGGCTGGAAGCTGCACGGCGACGGAAGGAGCCCCGCGCCCGGTGCGGTCGTCAAGCCGGACGAGCGGCTGAGCTGGGGGCGCACCGTCGGGCTCGGCGCCCAGCACGTGGTGGCGATGTTCGGTGCGACCTTCGTGGCACCGGTCCTGATGGGGCTCGATCCCAACCTGGCCGTGATGGTCTCCGGGGTCGCGACCATCTTCTTCCTGCTGGTCACCGGCGGGCGCATCCCCAGCTACCTCGGCAGCAGCCTCTCCTTCGTCGGCGTGGCCGCGGTGATCAAGACCCAGGGCGGTGACGCCGCGACACTGACGGGCGCCATGCTGGTGGTCGGGGCGGTGCTCGTGGCCTGTGGCGCGGCGGTCCGGGCGGCGGGCGCGCGGGTGATCCACGCCGTGCTGCCGCCGGTCGTGACCGGTGCCGTGGTGATGCTGATCGGCTTCAACCTGGCACCGGTCACCGCCGGGACGTACTGGCCGCAGGACCAGTGGACCGCACTGCTCACCATGGTGTTCACCGGCCTCGCCCTGGTGGTGCTGCGCGGCTTCTGGTCACGGATCGCGATCTTCCTCGGCCTGGTCTTCGGGTACGCGATCTCCTGGGTCCTCGACCGGGTCTTCGGGCAGATCCACGCCGCCAACGGGGCCGGAGTGGTGACGGACCACTGGCGGCTCGACCTCTCCGGCGTGGGCAAGGCCGAGTGGCTCGGCCTGCCCAGCCTGCACGCCCCGAGCTTCTCCGCCTCCGCCGTGCTGGTCGCGCTGCCCGTCGTGGTCGCGCTGATCGCCGAGAACGCCGGACACGTCAAGGCCGTGGGCGAGATGACGGGTGACCCGCTGGACGACCGGATGGGCGCGGCGATCATGGCGGACGGCGCCGCCACCATGATCTCCACCAGCGTCGGCGGCCCGGCCACCACCACCTACGCCGAGAACATCGGTGTGATGGCCGCGACCCGGGTCTACTCCACCGCCGCGTACTGGTGCGCCGCCGGGTTCGCGATCCTCTTCGGTCTCTGCCCGAAGTTCGGCGCGGTGATCGCCGCGATCCCGGGCGGCGTGCTCGGCGGGATCACCGTCGTCCTGTACGGCATGATCGGCCTCCTCGGCGCCCAGATCTGGGTGCACAACCGGGTGGACCTGACCAACCCGCTGCACCTCGTCCCGGTGGCGGCCGGTGTCATCATCGGCATCGGCAACGTGTCCCTGAAGTTCACCGACAACTTCTCGCTCAGCGGCATCGCCCTGGGCACCCTGGTCGTGCTGATCGGCTACCACCTGCTGCGCCTGATGGCCCCCGCCCACATGAAACAGCAGCAGCAGTCCCCGCTGCTGGACGCGGGAACCAGCGAGTACGACAGCGGCGCCCCGGAGCGCTGACCCCAACTCCACGCACGGACGGCGGCCCGGTGTTCAACACCGGGCCGCCGTCCGGTTCCAGGGCCCTGAAACCATCGTGAAACCGCGCTGAATGCGCCCTGCCGCAAGCTCTGCGGCATGACGACAGCGACATCGCACTCACTCGCCATCGCGGCCAAGGGGCTGCGCAAGGCCTACGGGGACAAGACGGTCCTCGACGGCATCGACCTGGCGGTGCCGACCGGCACGGTCTTCTCCCTGCTCGGCCCGAACGGCGCCGGCAAGACCACCGCCGTCAAGATCCTCTCCACCCTCGTCACCGCCGACGCCGGCGACCTGCACGTCGGCGGCCACGACCTGGCCGCCGACCCGCAGGCCGTGCGGGCCGCGATCGGCGTCACCGGGCAGTTCTCCGCCGTCGACGGCCTGATCACCGGCGAGGAGAACATGCTCCTCATGGCGGACCTGCACCACCTCTCGCGCCGCGAGGGCCGCCGCACCGCCGCCGAGCTCCTCGGGCGCCTCGACCTGGTGGAGGCGGCCGGGAAGCCCGTCTCCACCTACTCCGGCGGCATGAAGCGCCGCCTCGACATCGCCATGACGCTGGTCGGCGACCCGCGGATCATCTTCCTCGACGAACCGACCACCGGCCTCGACCCGCGCAGCCGCCACAACATGTGGGGGATCATCCGCGAGCTGGTCTCCGGCGGCGTCACCGTCTTCCTCACCACCCAGTACCTGGACGAGGCCGACGAACTCGCCGACCGCATCGCGGTGCTGAGCGACGGCAGGATCGCCGCCGAGGGGAGCGCCGACGAGCTGAAGCGGCTCGTCCCGGGCGGGCACGTGCGGCTGCGGTTCTCCGACCCGTCCGCGTACCGGTCCGCCGCCGTCGCCCTGCGCGAGGTCACCAGGGACGACGAGGCGCTGTCACTGCAGATCCCCGGCGACGGCAGCCAGCGCGAACTGCGCTCCATCCTCGACCGGCTGGACTCGGCCGGCGTCGAGGCGGACGAGCTGACCGTGCACACCCCTGACCTCGACGACGTGTTCTTCGCCCTGACCAGCGGCACCGACGCCCCCGACCAGCCCCAGGAGACCGTCCGATGAGCGCCCTCTCCCTCGCCGTCCGCGACTCGACCACGATGCTGCGCCGCAACCTGCTGCACGCGCGGCGCTACCCGTCCCTCACCCTGAACCTGCTGCTCACGCCGGTCATGCTGCTGCTGCTCTTCGTCTACATCTTCGGAGACGTGATGAGCGCGGGTATCGGTGGCGGCGGCGCCGACCGCTCCGAGTACATCGCCTACATCGTCCCGGGCATCCTGATGATGACCATCGGCAGCACCGTGATCGGGGCCGCGGTGTCCGTCTCCACCGACATGGCCGAGGGCCTCATCGCCCGCTTCCGCACGATGGCGATCCACCGCGGCTCCGTGATCATCGGGCACGTCGTCGGCAGCGTGCTGCAGGTGCTCGCCAGCCTGGTCCTCGTCGGTGCCGTCGCCGTGGCCATCGGTTTCAGGTCCACGCACGCCACGGCCCTGGACTGGCTGGCGGCGTTCGGGCTGCTCGCGCTGTTCGCCCTGGCGCTCACCTGGATCGCGGTCGGGATCGGCATGGCCAGCCCGAACGCCGAGGCGGCCGGCAACAGTGCGATGCCGCTGATCCTCCTCCCGCTCATCTCGAGTGCCTTCATCCCGGCCGACACGATGCCCGGCTGGTTCCAGCCGATCGCCGAGTACCAGCCGTTCACGCCGGCCATCGAGACCCTGCGCGGCCTGCTGCTCGGCACCGGGATCGGCGACAACTGGTGGATCGCGGTCCTCTGGTGCGTCGGCCTGTCCGCGCTCGGCTACCGCTGGTCGACGGCGTTGTTCAACCGCGACCCGAAATGAGCGCGCGGGCTGCCTCCCGCAGCTCGTCCCGCCCCAGGGCGGCGTACTCCGACACCGCGTCGGCGTACGCCGCCCGGTCGGCGTCCTCGGCCGCCCTCCGGGCGCGGTCCGCCGACATCGTCGGCTGGAAGTCGCGCAGCACCAGCAGCCGTTCGGCCAGCGCGATCATCCGTACGGTACCGGCGTCGCCGGACGCGAGCCCCGCCAGGCCGAGCGCGTGCAGCACCGTCCCGAACACCGGGAGCTCCATGGGCAGGCGGGACGGGCCGGAGAGCAGCGTCCGCAGCCGCTGCCGCAGCCGGTCGACCGGCTCCGCGACCAGTGCGATACGGCCGGCGTGCGCGTGCGCCGTCACCGACGCCGACTGGATCTGAAGCGCCCACGGGTCGAGCCGGGCGTCGTCGCCGTGCATCGAACCGGCCGCGAGCATGCGCTCCACGGCGCCGCGCCACAGGCCGAGCCCGGTCTCCGTCAGTCCGCGGGCGAGCGCGATCTCGGCGCGCCCGCCGAGGTCGGGCCGGTAGAAGGCGTCCCGCTGCGGGGTGTCGTCGCTCTCCGTCTGCCGCAGCCAGTGCTCGGCCTCGTCGGGGTCGTCGCGCTGCAGGCAGGCGAGGACGAGGAGCGAGCGGATGCCGATGTGGTCGTGGCCGTCGCCGAGCCGCGGCAGCACCCGGAGCGACGCCTTGAGGTGCTCGTACGCTTCCTCCCCCTGCCCCGTCCGCAAGCACAGCTCGCTCAGCCGGGAATGCACCATGAGCCGCACGGAAGGATTGTCGACCGGTGCCAGTGCGACGACCGTCCGGCGGGCCGAGGCGAGCGCGCGGTCGATCTCGTGCTCGTGCTCCCAGACGTAGGAGGCGATGCACTCGGCGACGCCGGCGACCAGCGGTTGCTCGCTGTCGCAGAGCTCGCGCAGCACGTCGTAGTCGGGAGGCAGCATTCCGGGGACCGCGCTCAGCACGAACGCGGTGGCGCGCAGCAGCGTGTCCGGCGGGGCCGGGGGCAGCCTCCGGAGGGTGACGAGCTGGCGTACGGCGCGCGGGCCGTGGCCCATGAACAGGCTCGCCGCGCACAACACCGCGGCGGTTCGGGCGACTTCGACGTGTTCGGGCCCGGGGTGGTAGTGCGACAGCGGCGGGCCGGTCTCCGCGGCGAGGGCGGCGAGGCGGGGAAAGCTGGAGTCGGTGGACCACAGAGCGGCGAGCACGGCGGTGAGGGCGGCGATGCTGGGGCCGTCGGTACGGGCCAGGGCGTGCCGCAGGGCCGGCACGAGGTTGTCCTGCTCGGCCTTGATCCGCTCCCAGGCGGCCGTCGACTCCGAGGCGAAGAGCGCGTCGTGGTACGCGACCCCGAAGTCCCGTGCCCAGGCGAGGAGCCGGCCGACGGCCTCGTCCTCCTCGCCCGCCGCCGTGCGCCGGGCGGCGCTGAACTCCCGTACGGTCTCCAGCATCCCGAACCGCACGCCGGCCGGGGTGTCGGCGACGGTGAGCAGCGACTGATCGGCCAACTGCTCCAGAAGAGCCGGCGCGTCCTCGCCGAGCACCTGCTCCGCCGCTTCGCCCAGGAAGCCGCCGGGGAAGACGGAAAGCGTGCGCAGCGCCGCCCGGGCGTCCTCGGCGAGCAGGTTCCAGCTCCACTCCACGACCGCGTGCAGCGTGCGGTGGCGCTCCGGCATGTCCCGCGCCCCGCCCCGCAGCAGCGCGAACCGGTCGCCGAGACGGCGGGCGATCTCCGGCACCGACAGCACCCGCACCCGCGCCGCGGCCAGCTCCACGGCGAGCGGCAGCCCGTCGAGGTGGCGGCACAGCTCGGCCACCGCGTCCGGCGGCAGCCCCACGCCGGGCCGGGCGGCCCGGGCCCGCTGGGTGAACAGCTCGACCGAGGTGTCGAGACCGAGCTCCGGCAGTGCGTACACCGCCTCCGATGTGAGGCCCAGCGGGGCCCGGCTGGTGGCGAGCACCCGCAGGTCCTTCGAGGACGAGACCAGGGCCTGTACGAGGTCGGCGGCGCCCCGGACGACCTGCTCGCAGTTGTCCAGCACCAGCAGCGCGGACCCGGAGCCGAGCACGCCGAGGATGCCGGACACCGGGTCGGCCGAGGCGTGGCCGCTCACCGCGCCGGGCCGCCCCTCGCCCGCGCCGAGCGCGGAGGCCACCTCCGCGGCCACGTCCTCGTCCGCGGTGACGCCGGCGAGCGGCACGAAATACACCACGCGCTGCTCGGCCCGGCGGCTGACGGCGTGCGCGAGCCGGGTCTTGCCGAGGCCGCCGGGGCCGACGACGGTGACGGCGCGGGAGGCGCGCAGCAGCCGTTCCACCGCCGCGATGTCCTCGTCCCGCCCGAGCAGCGGGTTCGGCTCGTGCGGCACGCCGTGCCTGACCACGGGCGCCTCGCCGCGCAGCAGCTCCCGCTGTACGGCCTTGAGCCCGGCGCCCGGATCCGTGCCGAGTCCGTCGCGCAGCTCACGGCGGTACGCCTCGTACCGCGTCAGCGCGGCGGACGGGCCCGCCGTCGCCGCCTCGCCGCGCAGCAGCTCGGCGAGCACCTCCTCGTCGCGCGGATGCGCCGAGGCGGCGACGGCCAGTGGCCCGGCCGCCTCCGCGTGCCGACCCAGCCGGGCGAGCGCGAGCGCCCGCGCGCGTACGAGCGTGCCGCGGACGGGGGCGCGCTCGGTGCGCAACGCGGCTATGGGGTCGCCGGTGTCGCCGGCCGCGTCGGGGGTGCCCTTCCACAGCGCGAGCCCGGCCTCGGCCGCGGCCAGCGACCCCGCGTGGTCCCCGGCCCTGGCCCGGTCCGCGCTCGCGGCGGCGTGCAGCAGCAGGGCGGAGCTGTCGATCTGGTCCTCGCCGAGGGTGAGCCGGTATCCGGTCGGCGTGCTGACGATGACGCCGGCGCCCAGCTGCGCCCGGGCCCTGGACACGAGGACCTGCAGCGCCTTTCCCGGCCGCTCCGGCAACGCGTCCGGCCACAGCCCCGCCACCAGCCGCTCGGTGCCGCAGCCCGTGCGCAAGTCGCCCGCGAGCAGCGCGAGGAGGGCACGGAGCCGGGGCGCGGTGACCTCCTGTCCGCGATAGGCGACACGCGGCAGCAGGGTCAGGTCGGTGGTCACCTGGGTAGATTAGCCAAGGCGTCGGCCACCGGAACTCCCGCTGCGCGGGCCCCGCACTCCCACCGGCCGAACTCCCGCTGCGCGGGCGGCCCTTGCCCAACGCGCTTCCGCCCACACGAAACCCTGATCGGCAGGACGATTCCCGTGCGGGGGGCCGGAGTCGGCCGACGAGGTCAGCAACGGCCGCCCCGGGTCAGTCGCGTCCTCGGTGTGATGCCCACCAGGTGAGCGGGGCCGGCGGGAGGCAGACCGTCAGGTAGATCGCCACCGCCGGCAGCACCGGCTCGCCCAGGCGGTGCTGGTCGGCCGCGAGCAGTCCCAGGAAGAGCACCAGCACGCCGTAGACCGGCCGCGGGGCGCGCTTGGTGATCCTCATGCCGCACTCCTTGGTCGGGCGGGCTGGGCGTTCTCCAGGTCTCCGCTGCGGCTGATCGTGGATGTCCGGTTCGCCGGCGGGCCGGCGGGTGGGCGGGTCAGCGCCGGATCGCGGGGGCGGCGGACGCGCCGTAGGCCCGCAGCCGTCTCTCCCGGCCCTGGGGCCGGACCCACCCCAGGTCCGTTCCACAGACGCCGAGGACCGTGCCGAGGGCGTGGCTCATCGCCGCGTGGACGGCGGACCGGGCAGCCGTCGCCGACCCGGCGGCGGGGGAACGGCTGTCGGCGAGATCGGAGAGCCGGCGGGCCGGGTTCCAGCCGAGGTCCACGACACCGGCGGTGTCGTCCTCGTCGCCGGAGGGAGGGCACGGTCCGAGCGTGACACCGGGAGCGCCGAGGTGGCCGGCGACGGGCAGCCCGGCGAGAGCGGCGCTGCGCCGGACGGCCCCGACGGCCTCGGGGCCCAGCCCGAGTTCGGCCGGGGTCCGCCCGGGCGGACGCCGCACCAGGACATCCGGCGGAACGTGCACCCCGCTGCCGCGCGTACCGCCGACCCGCAGTTCCCAGCCGAGACGGTCCCGGCGGGCGTCGAGGCCGAAGGCCGGGAGGAACTCGGCGAGCGCGGTCTCCATGCTCGCGGTGACGGTCTGCCGGGCCGCGAAGGCCGGCTGCTGGGGCCGTTCCATGGCGGCCGCGTCGGACAGCCGGCGGGAGGACCGCCAGTGGAGGGCTATCAGCCCGTCGCACCGGTCGTCATCGTCGAGCGGATCCGCGGGGCACAGGTGCACCCCGGGGCCCTGGCCGCCGAAGGCGACCGGCAGGCCGGAGAGCAGGACGGCCTCGGTGATGCGGTCGGCCAGCAGCGGATCGACCTGCCTCGGCAGGTGCGCGAACCGCCCGCGGATCCCGTCCAAGAACACCCCCCGTTCGACCGGTCGGGCCGCCGGCGAGCACCCGCCGCGAGGTTACCGGCGCACCCGGGCGGGCCGCCCGCGAATCCGGAATCTGACCGGATTCCGCCGGTCGGCGGCGCCGAGTACCGCTGCCGGCCGCAGGGTTCGCGGCTCTGCCCTTACGGGCAGTACCGACCGGCGGACGGGCCAGGTTCGCGGAACCACCTTGACATGGCGTCGGCGGGGCGATGAGGTCCGTCGGCGTGCTCGCCGAGGCCCTCGTCTCCGGTCGGCGCCAGATCGCCACCGAGCTGCGGGCGGGCGACCGTCAGTGACGGCTGCCGGCCGCTCCCCGGGTGGGGAGCGGCCGGCAGGCGGTGCCGCGGCCGGGCCGCCGGGCCGCCGGGCTCAGGAGGCCGGGTTGCCGACCAGCTGGAGCGGGCCGTTCAGGGTGTTCGGAGTGCAGCCCGGACCGGCCAGGGTCAGCTGGTCACGGGTGTTCACCACGCTCAGCGGGCCGGTCAGGGTGGTGCCGCAGAACCGCACCGTGCCGGCGCCCACCGCCTGGACCGGGCCGGTGAGGTCCGATCCCGTGACGACCAGGCTCGCCCCGGCGCGGACCACGACCGGGCCGGTCTGCTGGGCGTCGGTCAGGCAGGTGGTGCCGGTGCCGACCACGAGCGGGCCGGTGTGGCGGCCGGTGACGGTGCTGGTGCAGGCCGGGCCGGTCGCGACCTTGGCGCGGAAGTCCAGGGCGTAGGCGAGCTTGCCGGGCTTGGCATCGGTGATCGGCGCGCTCAGCTTGCCGAACTCGCCGCCGGTGGGCTTCTTTCCGGCGTTCCACGGGGTCAGCCGGCCCAGCTGGTCGGCGGTGCGGCCCTCGGCTATCACGATGTCCCCGGGCGCGGCCGACATGGCCTGGGAGGCCGTTCGGACCGCCGCCAGGTAGGAGGCGGAGTCGGCCGGGTCGTAGGAACCGGGCAGGCCGATGCCCTGGCCCCGCAGCCAGTCGCCCCAGAGGAACTCCAGGTACTCGGCCGCGTCGTCCGGGACCGAGTAGCCGATGTCGCGGGTGAAGTAGACGAGGCTGCGGTACGGGTCGTCGTGGAAGTACGCCAGACCCAGGTGCTGCGGCAACTGCTCGACGGTGAGCGGCTGGTTCCTCTCGTCGACCAGGCGGACCCAGTCGCGGGCCCGCATGGCCTGCCAGAAGGCGGCCGGCGACAGGTCGCTGAAGTCGGCCCGGACGATCAGGCGGATGTGCAGCTGCGGACCGCCGTCCGGGGCCTCCAGGAAGGAGGTCAGGGTGTGGTGACCGTCGGTCAGGTAGAGCGCGCCGCCCGGTCCCACCACGACGGTCTTCATCCCGGCGCGGCTGGCGGCGGTCTCCTGGCCCGGCGCGAGGGCGCAGGTGAAGGTCGACGGGTCGGCGAGCCGGGCGCCCGGCCGCACCGTCACGGCCTCGCCCTGACCGTTGGTCTCGCACCAGTCGTTGAAGCGCTTGTTGACGGACCCGTTCAGCTCGTCCTTGGGCGAGGTGTAGCGGCCGAGCTTGTAGTAGACCTCGTCGTAGCCGATCGAGGACTGGGTGGGGCGCAGCTGGTCCAGGCTCACGTCCAGCAGGTCGCCGGGCTGGGCCCGCAGGGCCGCACCCGCGGCGGGCGCGGTGGCCGCACCGGCCGGGGCGGCGAGTCCCGCCAGGCCACCCAGTGCGAGCGCGCCGGCCGCCGCGGCGGCGAGCAGCCCGCGGCCCGGGCGACGACGCCGCGACAACGGTGCGGGGGTGGGGCCGGTGTTCATGGTTCTCCTGCGGGTCGACGGCTGACGGCAATGCGGTGCTGGCGCATATCCATCCATCACCTGCGGCTCGACCGATAGCCGCAGGGCGGCATCGGGGTGACGGGAGCGTGAACTCTGTTCGTCACGGCGGCCGGCGGGCCCGCACCGGCCACCGCAGGACCGCCGGATCCCCGCCCCTGTCATGCACGCACGACCGGCGGTCCGCCCGGGTGGAGCAACCCGTTCACCTGACCGCAGCAGCACGGGTATTCGTCGCACGACCGGTCAGTTCGTCCACTGCTAGCGTCGCGTTCGGCGAATGCGCCATGCTCGCCGTCCCCCGCTCCTTCCGAAAAGGAAGAAGAAATGGCCACTACGGCTCCTGACATCATCACTCTCAAGATCGAGAAGATTTTCAATGCCCTCGACACCGACCACAACGGGTACGTCGAGTGGAGCGACTTCCAGCAGCTCGTCGACCGGCTCCTGACCGAGTACCGGCTGGACCGCGGTGACCGCCGGGCCACGGCCCTCCACGCCGGGTACGCCATGTTCTGGCAGGAGCTCGCCCGCCACGCGGACGCCAACGGCGACCAGCGGATCTC
Source organism: Kitasatospora sp. NPDC092286 (assembly GCF_044755565.1). Lineage (NCBI taxonomy): Bacteria > Bacillati > Actinomycetota > Actinomycetes > Kitasatosporales > Streptomycetaceae > Kitasatospora > Kitasatospora sp. NPDC092286. The sequence continues at coordinate 26,364 of NZ_JBIVRD010000003.1, forward strand.
CAAGGACGAGTACATCGCGGCGGCCCGCGCCTCGATCCTCGACAACAGCCGCTTCGACTCGGTCGACGGCCTGAGCAATGTGCTGTTCGACGTCATCGACGTCAATGGCGACAACGAGATCGACAAGAGCGAGTTCGCCCGGTTCCTGGGGAACGTCTGGGGTGTTCCGGCGCCCGACACCGCAAAGGCGTTCGCGGCCCTGGACACGGACGGCGACGGACGGATCTCCCGTTCCGAGTTCGTCCGGGCCGCGCGTGAGTTCTTCATGTCCAACGACCCGGCGGCGCCCGGCGGTCGGCTGTTCGGAGCCGTCTGACGCCTTCTCGATCAGTCGGTTCGCGGCCGGGCCCGGTCGCACGGCGCGCAGCCGTGCGGCCGGGCCCGGCCATGTGTCACCCGGCCGACGGCCGGATCCGTGGCCGGTGGTTGGGCCGGTGGAGTGAACCGCTTCGAGGTGGCCCGGTATCTGTCCGCGGTTCACCGTCCACGGCAGTAGGTTCCGGCAGCGGGCAGGCAGGCGTGGTGCGGAAGAGGTGCGCGTGATGACAGGGGTGCTCGACTGCCGGGGTGTCACGGCCGACGGCCTGATGCGGGTCGATGACGCGGACTGCGGGCCCGAGTGGCTCAGGGCGGCTCTCCAACTCGCGGTCCTGCTGGAGCTCGCCACGATTCCCGTCTACTCGTGCGGCCTCTGGTCGATCAAGGACCCGCACGCCGACGACGCCGTTCACACGGCGCTTCGCGACATCGTCTTCGACGAGATGACCCACCTCGCCCTGGCGGCCAACATCCTCCGCGCCACGGGCTCCGCGCCGGTCCTGACCGACCCGCGCACCGTGCCGGCGTATCCGGGGCCGCTGCCCGGGGGCCTTCGGCCCGGTCTGACGGTCCACCTCACCGGGCTCGACCGGCAGGCCGCCGACATGTACGCGCGCATCGAGCTGCCCGACCGCCCGCTCGCCGCCGACGCCGGTGCCAGTACCGGTGCCGGCGGCACCATGGGCGCGTTCTACGCCAAGGTGAGGACGGCCGTCGCGCACAACCGGCACCTGTTCGACGCGGACCCGGGCCCGCAACTGGACGTCGACCTCTCCAAGCGGTACGCCGGCGGCAGCGCCATCACCCCCATCCGCGGCTGGCAGGCCGCGGACACCGCCATCGGCGTCATCATGGAGCAGAGCGAAGGCACCGGAGACCGCCCGGACAACCCCTACCCCGCCGGCCCGGGCGAGCCGGCCCACTACTACGTCTTCCGTGAGATCGCCCGCGGCCGCAAGCTCGCCAGAACCGGCGAGGACGGCGAACCCGGCGTCCCGGCCTGGGACTTCACCGGCCCTCCGGTCCCGATGCCGGCGACCCACCCCATGGGGCGCGTGCCCGGCGGGGGCTGGGCGAACGACCCGGTCAACAGGCCCACCGGCGGCGTCGAGGTCGTCCTCGACGACTTCAACGCCCACTACAGCTCCATGCTGCGGGCCCTGGAGTCCGTGTGGCGGGCGACGTCGAAGGCCGCCCAGTACGCCGAGCTCAGCAACGCGATCAGGTCCATGGGGCACATGCGGGCCCTCGCGCGCGTCCTGGTCCGCATCCCCCTGCCGGACGGCCAGGGGGCCACCTACGGACCGGAGTTCCGCTACGTCGACCGGGAACCCTGACCGCGCCTCCGCCGCCCCGCCGGGCGGGATCCGTACCGCCGAACCCCCAAACGAGAGGAGAACCGGTGACGCCCCCCGCGTACACCCTGGCCAGTGCCCCCGGTGCGCTGCCCCTGCTCGGCCACACGCTCGCGCTGGTACGCAGGCCGCTGGAGCTCGTGGCGTCCCTGCCCGCCCATGGCGACCTGGTGCGTATCCGCATGGGCCCGCACCGGGCGTACGTGGTCTGCCATCCCGACCTCGTCCACCGCGTCCTGACCGAGGACCGCACCTTCGACAAGGGCGGCCCGTTCTACGACAAGTTCCGTGAGGCCGCCGGCGACGGGATCTCCAGCTGTCCGGCCTCCGCCCACCGCCGGCAGCGCAGGCTCGTCCAGCCCGCGTTCCACCACACACGGCTGCCGGGCTACGCGGCGACGATGACGCGGGAGATCGCCGCCCTCACCCGGCACTGGCACCACGGCCAGGTCCTGGACGTGCCCACCGAGATGAGCCGGCTCTCCGCCGCCGTCACCGCCGGATGCCTGTTCACGCTCGACAGCACCGCCCTGCCCGGGGTGTTCGACAGCGTCACCGCGATCAGCACCTCCGTCGCCCGGCGCGTGATGCTCGCGCTGCCGATGGCCGACCGGATCCCCACCCCCGCCAACCGGCGCTTCGCCCGGGCCCGCGCACACCTGCGCGAGCTCACCGAGGTGCTGATCGCCGACCGCCGCGCCACCGGCGTCCACCAGGACGACCTGCTGTCCACCCTGCTGACCGCCCGGGACCAGGACGGCCGGGGCCTGACCGACACCGAGATCCACGACCAGCTGGTCACGTTCGTCATCGCGGGGGTGGAGACCACCGCCTGTACGCTGTCGTGGGCCTGGCACCTGCTCGGCACGCGCCCGGACATCCGGGCCCGGGTCCAGGCCGAGGCCGATGCCGCCCTCGGCGGCCGCACCGCCCGCTACGAGGACCTGCCCGCGCTCGGCCTCACCCGCCGGGTCGTCGCCGAGACCCTGCGCCTGTACCCGCCGGGCTGGCTCATCACCCGGAGGACCACCGCCGACACCGAACTCGGCGGCCACCACCTGCCCACCGGCACCACCGTCGTCTACAGCTCCTACCAGCTCCACCACCGCGCCGACCTCCACCCCGACCCGGAGTCCTTCGAGCCCGACCGCCCGCACCGGGGCCCGAAGCCCGCGCACGGCAGCCTGGTGCCGTTCGGCGGCGGCGCCCGCAAGTGCCTCGGCGAGACCTTCGCCCTCACCGAGACGGTCCTCGCCCTCGCCTCCATCGCCGCCCACTGGCAGCTGCGGCCCGTTCCCGGACCGCGCGTCCGCCCCTCTCGCCGCGCCACCCTCGGCCCCCACCGGCTCACCATGCGCCTGCACCGCCGCCACGCGACCGGCGCCCTGGCCGGCTGAACCCGGGCACGGCAACGAGCCACCACCAAGGAGACACCCAGTGCCCAGGACCAGCGTCGCGGTGATCGGCTCGGGAGTGGGCGGGCTGACCGCCGCCCACCTCCTCCAGCGCTCGTACGACGTCACCCTGTACGAGGCCGCGCCCAGGATCGGCGGCCACGCCGAGACCCACACCGTGCCCGACGGGGCGGGCGGGAGCGTCGCGGTCGACACCGCCGTGATGATGGTCCACGCCCGGGGCAATCCGCACCTGATGCGCCTGTTCGACGAACTCGGCGTCACCACCAGGCCGTTGGGAGAAATCACGCTGAGTGTCGTCTGCGAGGAATGCGGATTCGCGAACCCGGACGCCCACGACCTGCGCAGGCCCCCGCCCCAGCCGCAGGCGGTGCCCGCGGCCGCGTGGCAGCGCGTCACCGAGCAGACGAAGCGGTTCTCCGACGACCTGACGGCCGCACTGGGCGCCACCGCGGCCGACCGCACCCTCCACGAGCTGATCGACGCCGGGGAGTACGGCGACTACGTCGTCGAGCACGTCATCATGCCGGTCATGGTCACCATGGGACTCGTCCCCGCCGACCACGTCCGGCGTTTCCCGCTCGGCCACCTCTTCGAGACGCTGGACCACAACGGTGTCCTGGCCGGTGACAACGGCTGGCGCTCCGTCGTCGGCGGCACCGCCTCCTACGTCGAACGCATCGCCGCACGGCTGACCACCGTCCTGCGGTCGACCCCGGTCCGCTCCGTGCGCCGAACCGCCCGCACCATCGACGTCCGCGACGCCACCGGCACCGTCCGCTCCTTCGACAAGGCCGTCATCGCCACCCACCCCCGGCACGCACTGGACCTGCTGGCCGACCCGTCCGGGCTCGAAACGCGAATCCTCGGCGTCTTCGACTACGTGGCCAACCCCGGTGTCCTGCACACCGACGCCTCCGTACTCCCCACCGCACCGGGCATGCGCCGCACGCACAACTACCGCCAGAGGTCGTGCCGCCCCGTGAACGCGGCACCCTCGCTGAGCATCGACCTGAACCGGCTCCAGGGCATCGCCTCGGCCGCCCACCACATCGCGTCCTACAACGACGAGGCCCGGCGGGCCTCCCCCGCCACCGTCATCGCCCCGCTCAGCTACGAACACCCCGCCTGGACCCCCGAGAGCGCCGCCGCGCAGCGGCTCCTGCCGCTCGTCTCCGACCACCGGCTGGCCTTCGCCGGCGCCTACCACCACGCGGGCGGCTACCACGAGGACGGCTGCCTGTCCGGAGTGCGCGCCGCGGCATCGCTCGGCGTCCCCTGGTGACAGACGGCTCCCCCGGCACGGCGCAGCGGCCGCGCCGGGAGCGCCCTCCGCCACCGGGCCCGTCACCCGCCGCGTACGGCCCGTCCGCGCGGCCCGGGCACCACCGCGTTCCCGCCCGTCACAACGAGGAAGCGTTCCAGCCCGGGCGTGTACGTACTCACCGTCGACACGCCGTTGGAAGCCCGGTGCAGCACGCACGCGAACGGCCGGAACCCGCGCGCGCCGAGCATCGCGACCAGGTCGTCCAGGTGCCCCCGGGCCGTGGCCGGTGCGGCGGTCTCCCGGAACGGCACCTCCACCGCGCCCGCGAGGTGCGGCCCGAAATCCGCCCGCCCGGCGGCCAGCAGCCGCGGCCGGCGCCTCAGCGCCCCGAAATCGCGCGGCACCCACAACGCCCGCTCCGCGGGCGCGGAGATCTGCAGCAGCTCGCGCAGCGCGCGCCGCACCGCATGGGCCGCCGACAGCGAAGCCCCGTACCCCTGGAACCTGAACCCGCCGTCCGGCGCGGCATGGGCGCAGTAGGCGGGCACCCCCAGATCGGTCGTCATCTCGATCAGCCGGACCCGCCGCCCCACCCGCCGCTCGGCGTACCCGAGCAGAGCGGCGAGGGCGTCCGGCAGGGTGCCGGGGTCGACCAGCCGCAGCCGCGCCGGAGACGCCACGAGGAAGGTGTCGACGAGCAGGAGCGAGAAGGCGTCGCGCTCGACCGTCTCGGCCAGCGCGTGCACCACCGCTTCGGTGGTCGAGGCACCGCTCGCGGTACCGCTGTTGTTGCTGTAGCGCGAGGCCGACGCGTACGCGAACGTGTCACCGGCCAGGCCCCGCAGCCGAGCGCCCTCCGCGCTGCTCACGTACGAGGGACAGGTGAGCAGGAGCGGAACGTCGAGCGTCCCCGTGCCGCACAGCGCGGTATGACGGCGGCAGGCCACCCCTGCGGCGGGGCTCCGTGCCAGCAGGGGGACCCCCGGTTCGTCGGCCAGTTCGCCGGCGGCGAGGTCGCCCGCGCGGTGCCGGACCAGGTCCTCGGGGCGCACCCGGGCAGCGTGACTGTGGTAGTGCTCAAGTGCCTCGAACAGCGCGCCCACCCGTGCCGCGGCCGGGTCGCCCTTGCCCGATCCGGTGGCGCCGGGCGGCCGGGAGCCGTCCGTGCGCAGCAGGTCACAGCGCCACGCGTCGCCACGGTCCGACAGCCGTGCCACCAGGCCGGCTTCGGCCGCGGCGTCCTGCCCGCGGCTCCACGCCTCGACCAGGTCCAGTTCCCGCTCCCCTGCCTGGACCGGGGTGGTGGTGGTTCGGGGTGATGTCGTCATGGTCCGGCCCGGCCCGGGGCCGGGCGCTCCTTCCTACGGCGTGGTCGGTGCTGCGGACACACGCCGGGTGGGCGCCGGCCCGATGCCGTACGCCCACCCGGATGTGAGCCCCGGAGGTCAGTTCGCGTCGCCGGCGCTGTTCTCGATCTCGTCGAGCTGGCGCTCCTCCGCCGGGGTCAGGTCCTCCCCTTCCGGCGACGCGTCGTTCAGGCACCAGGCTGCATCCGCACCCATGACATCTCTCCCTTCGGTGAAATCGAGTAGCCGATCGGCTACGGCAGGGGGCGTTCCCCGGGGCGTCGGTGGCGAGCACCTGCGGTGGCCGGAACACCGGGACAGCGCAACGCTTTCACCCGCGCGGGGCAGCCGGCGCCCGTCGCTCGGCCATCCGGCGGACCGGGCCGACCGGGCCGGGCCGCCGGGGCGGGGCGGGGTGGACGATGGAGTGAGTGGCGAGTCGCGCTCCGCCGACCGTCCTGGCCGGGCCCAGGAACCGGGTGGAGGGTGCCGCGAGGAAGGAGCCGGAGATGGCAGCGTCCGCTGGAGGCCTCGTCCGCACGGTGGCGTGGGTGGTGGAACGTCCGGGCCCGATGGCGTCGGGCCCGTTGAGACGCGTGGAGCGAACGGTCTCCGAACCCGGTCCGTGGGAGCTGCTGGTCGAGGTGGCCGCCTGCGGTGTGTGCAGAACGGACCTCCACCTCGCCGAGGGCGACCTCGGGCCGCACACCCCGCGGTGCACGCCGGGCCACGAGGTCGTGGGCCGCGTCCTTCACCGCGGCCATGAGGTGCGGGACTTCTCCCCCGGTGACCGCGTGGGTGCGGCCTGGCTGGCGGGTACCTGCGGCGTGTGCCGGTACTGCCGGGCCGGCCGCGAGAACCTCTGCCCGGACTCGCGGTACACCGGCTGGGACATCCACGGCGGCTACGCCCGGTACGCGGTGGTCGACGCCCGCTTCGCCTACCGGCTGCCGGAAGGGCCTCCCGACGAGGAACTGGCGCCGTTGCTGTGTGCCGGGATCATCGGCTACCGGGCCCTGGAGCGGGCCGAACTGCCGGCGGGCGGCAGGCTGGGGATCTACGGGTTCGGCGCCTCCGCGCACCTGACGGCGCAGCTCGCCCTCGTCCGGGGTGCCACCGTGCACGTCCTGACGCGCGCCGAGGAGGCCCGGCGGCTGGCGCTGGAGCTGGGCGCGGCGTCCGCCCGGGGCGCGTACGAGGCACCGCCGGAGCCGCTCGACGCGGCGATTCTCTTCGCGCCGGTCGGCGACCTGGTACCGGTGGCCCTGTCCGCCCTGGACCGCGGCGGAACGCTGGCGGTGGCCGGCATCCACCTCAGCGACATCCCCGTGCTCGACTACCAGCGGCATCTCTTCCAGGAGCGGACGCTTCGCAGCGTCACCGCCAACACCCGCGAGGACGGCCGCGCCTACCTGGCCGAGGCCGCCCTCCACCACCCGACCGTCCGCGTTCGGCGGTACAGCATGGACCGGGCCGACCGGGCGCTGGCGGACCTGGCGGCCGACCGGGTCACCGGCGTCGCCGTCCTGCTCGCGGACTGACAGCGCGCGGGAGAACCCGGACGTGGCATTTCGCGACGGCGGCCGGCTTCGACCGGGCTGCTCTCGTCAGGACGCCGGGTGGATCCGGGGGAACCGGGGCAGGGCAGCTCAGCGGATGCCGCGTTCTCGCAGGCAGCGGCTCGGCGTGGTACCGAGGGTGCGGCGGAACGCGGTGTGGAAGGCGCCCGCGGTGGCGTAGCCGACCGCGTGGGCGCGGCCGTCGACGGGGGTGGGGGCCTCGACGGGCAGGGCCGGGAGCGGTCGCAGGAGGTCGAGGACCACCGCCGCGGCCCGGTCACCGGCCCCGGCCGGCCCAGGGCCGAGATCGCCTTCCGGGCCGTCAAGGCCGGGCGGACCGGGCGTCTCCGCGCCCGGCGGCGGAGGAACCCGGTCGCCGGGAGGGGTCAGGCCGACGGTCCGAGCAGGAATCCCAGCAGGTCGAACTCGCCCGGCGAGGGCAGCGCCTTGCGGTGCAGGCCGGCGAGCATGGCGGCCACCGCGGTGGTGACCGGGGCGGTGCGGGTCCGCTGCTCGGCCCAGCGCCAGTCGCCGTCCGGGTTGACCTCCAGGAAGACCGGCGTGCCGTCGCTGATCAGGAAGTCGAACGCGCCGTAGCGCAGCGACATCGCGGCGGCCAGGGTCCTGGTGGCGGAGGCCACCGCCGGCGGCGGCGGCACGGGGCGGATCTCCATCCGGTCGGGTGCGGTCCAGGGGTCGGCGGGTGAGGCCTTGCCGACCTGGAACGTGTGGAGCCGCCCGGCCACGTAGTAGACGCGCAGCTCCGCCTCGTGCTCGACGTACTCCTGCACGATCACGGGCGGCCCGGGGCACGGACCGGCGGGCAGGCCGTGCGGGCCGTCCCGCTCGACGACCGTGGGGAAGACCCCGGTCAGCCGCCCCGGCGCCGGTTCGACGAAGTGGTGGTGTGCCGCCTTGACGACCAGCCGCGGGCAGTCGAACTCGTCCCGGGCGTGGGACGGGTCGGTGGTCAGCATCGTGCGCGGCACCGCGATCCGGTGCCGCCGGGCGAGCCGCAGCTGGGAGAGGATCCCCGGCCGGCCCGGGCGGATCGTCGTCCCGGAGACCGCCGCCAGCTGGCCGGCCGCGGCCTGCCAGGACTCCCGTACGAACACGGTGTGGGCCGGATCCCGCGTGCTCTCGATCGCGGACACCGAGAAGTGCCTGATCCAGGTCACCGTGGGGGTCAGCCAGCGGCCGTTCAGCCGGACCGCACGCCCGTCCGGGGCGACGAGCAGGTCGGTGGCGACGAGTTCCTCGGCGTTCAGCCGGGCCGACCGGATCCCCGCGGCACCGAGCAGGTTCTGTACCGCGTCCAGGTCGCCGTCGCACGCGCGGCTGAGCAGCAGCACAGCCGGGACGGGCCGGGGCCGGACGTCGACGACCCGGGCGGGTTGCCCGAGCTGGGCGAGAAAGGCCGGGTGACCGTCAGCCATCGCCGGTCAGCCGTCGCCGTCGGGCGGCAGGTCGTCGGGCGGCAGGTCGTCGGCCAGCAGCTCGTCGGCCATCACCAGGAGCTTGGCCACCGTCGCGCCCACCTGCTCGGATGCCGTGGGCAGCCGCTCCGCCACCCGTTGCAGCAGGGCCGTGTCGAGCCGCGGGAGCCGGGCCTTCCCGGCCCGCGCGCCGTGCTCGGCGTCCCTCGACCGGAGCTGGAGGAGCAGCTCCAGCACCGTCGCCATCTCGGTCGCCAGCAGCCCGAGGGAGGCCATGTCGCCGAGGTCGCAGCGCTGCCGGCTGTCGCGGTCCAGCACCTCCAGCACCCCGACGCAGTCGCCCGCGCAGATGAGCGGCGCGGCCATGATGCTGCGCGGCACATAGCCGGTGAACTCCGCCGCCTTGCGGGCGAACCGGGGGTTCTCCGACACGTCGTCGATCACCAGCGGCTGGCCGGACACCATCGCCCAGCCGGCGATCCCGGTGCCGCCCGGAAACCTCGTCCCCAGCAGATGGTGCTCGCCCTCGCCGGCGACCGCCTCGAAGACCAGGTCCCCGTTCTCCTCGTCCACCAGGAGAACGGAGGCGGCGGCCGCGCCGAAGACGCTGCGGGCGACCTCCACGATCGACTGGAGCAGTCTGCGCTGCGGGATCTCGGCACTCTCCAGCGGGTCAGTCGCCACGTGGGCCTCCATCGGGTACGGCTACGTTCTCGGCGGCCAGGTAGAGGACGGACTTGAGCTGGAACGGCGTGAGCGAGCGGTGCTTGCTGAGGATGAGCGCGCAGATGCCCGCGATGTGCGGGGTCGCGAAGCTGTTGCCGGTGCTGAGCAGCTGCCGGTGGCCGGGGCCGGCCACCGGCACCCGGACACCCCGTGCGTAGAACTCGACCGGCGGTGACGGGTTGTAGTAGTAGGTCATCGGGTTGGGGACATCGTGGCTGGCGACCGAGATGACCGAGGCGAACGGCCACGGGTAGCTGCGCACCGGCATGTTGTGGGCCGACGCGACGATGACACAGCGCCGGAAGTAGGCGGAGTCCGACAGGTCGCGCAGGCCGTCGCGGAAGTCGGTCTTCGTCGTCGAGAGGCTCATGTTGATGACGTCGAAGCCCTCCTCGATGGCCCAGGTCAGTCCGGCCAGCAGGGCGGCGCCGCTGCCGTGCCTGCCGCTGGACAGGACGCGCACCGAGGTGAGCGACACCGCGGGGGCGATGGACCGGATCACGCTCGCGCAGGCCGTGCCGTGCCCCGCCGCGTCGCCGGGTTCCGTGGGCGTGACGGTGAGGTCGCCGTCCTCTCCCCTGGTCACGTCCATGGCCCGGTCGAGCCCGCCGACCAGCGGGTGGTCGGCGTCCACGCCGCTGTCGAGCACGCAGACCCGGACCCCGGAGCCGTCCGCGTCCCCCCAGGCCCACTCCGGGGTGACCGGGCCGAGCGGGCTGACGTCGAAGGGCTCCTGCGGCATCACGGACGCGGGCATGCTCCACGCGGGCACGCCCGGGAAGTGGTCGCGCGGTGGCCTGCGCCAGGGCGGGAGGTCATTCACCGGTACCACCCGGCCCCGGTTCGCCGGCATCGAGCCACGCGCGGACCCGGGCGGCCGGCAGCGTGGCGCCCTTGGCCTCGAACCTCCGCAACGCCTCGGTCCCTTCGGCCGTCGCCCGTCCGGTCGTCCCGGCCGCTCTGAGCACGATCGCCAGGTCGAAGAGGGCCTCCCCGGTCAGGCACAGGTCGTCGGAGCCGGCGGCCAGGGACCGGGCCGCCATGGCTTCGGCGACCGCCTCCTCGTGGCGCCCCCGGGCGGAGGCGATCCGGCCGCGCAGTGCGGCCGAGCCGAGCCGCGCCCGCAGGCCCGCCGTCCCGGCGTCCCGGTCGATCCGGTCCAGCGCCGACGCGGCGACGGCCACCCGGCCCTGGGCGAAGAGCTCCCTGGCGATCGCGACCTCGGTGCTCCGGGTGTCCGGGGCGTGCTCCGCGGCGCGCAGCACGCCCAGGCTCTGGCGGTATCGCGCTTCGGCCGCCTCGTGTGCCCCGGCCAGCGACTCCACGAAGCCTGAGGCGTCCAGCACCACCGCGTCGGCCAGGTCGAGGTGCACGTCGCGGGAGTACGTCAGCGCGTCGGCCAGGGTGCGTCGTGCGCCGTCGAGGTCGCCGCCGAGCGCCTCCAGGTGCGCCCGGGTCACCAGCACCGGGATGAGCAGGGTGCGGCCGGCCGCGAACCGGTGGCCGAGCATGGCGCACAGCTCCAGCCCGGTGGCCACCGGCGTCGGCGCCCACTGCGCCAGCTCGCAGACGGCGCAGAGCAGCCGGTCCTCCTCGTAACGGTCGTTCATGGCCCGCGCCCGCGCCAGCGCGTGCCCCAGCGAGGCTTCGGCGGACGCCGCGCGCTCCGCGGCGAGTTCGAGGTAGGCCCGCAGCTGGTGCAGCCGGCACCAGCTGAGTTCGTCCCCGGGGTCGTGCTCCAGCTCCGCCGCGATCCCGGCCGCGGCCGCCGCCACGGATTCGGGCGGCGCCAGGCCGAGCCGGAGCTCGACGATCCCGCGCTGGACCGCGCAGGTGGCCGCGGACCTGCGGTCGCCGGGCAGCGCGGCCTCGGCGGCGGCGAGCGCGCCGCGGCACCGCTCCTCGTCCTGCAGCCAGAGCCCGGCGTCGCAGAGGTGCAGTGCGAGCGCCGTCTGGCGGGGATCCCCGCCCGGCAGCAGCTCCCGCCCGCGCTCCAGCAGCTGGACCGCCGCGGGCAGGTCCTTGCGGGCCAGGGCGTTCATGCCCTCCGCGATCAGGGTGTTCGCCGCCGGCCCGGCCAGCACGGGCAGTCGCGGGTCACCCGGCCGCAGCTGCCGGCGCAGTCGGCAGGTGGCCTCGACGTGGTACGCCACGGCCATCGCGTCCTGCGGCTGCTCCCGGGAGAACCATTCGGCCAGGAAGTCGTGCCAGCGCTCGCGGCGGGTCTTCGGGGTGAACTCGTAGGCGGTGTCGCGCAGCAGTGCCTGGGCGAAGCGGAAGGTGCCGGCCGGGCCGCGTTCGAAGACGCGCCGCCGGGCCAGTCCGGCCATCGCCGCGTCGGCCGCGGCGGCGCCGGTGCCGTCCGCTTCGGCCATCACCCGCAGCAGCTCCCGGGTGAACTCGCGCCCGATCACCGCGGCGAGCTCCAGCAGGCCGCGTTCGGTTCCGGGCAGCTGGTCCAGCCGGGCGCCCAGCATCGCCTGGATGGTGGGCGGGATCTGGGTGCCGGGGGCGGTCTCGGCGAAGACGTCCATGAGCTGCTCGGCGAACAGCGGATTGCCGTCGCAGAGTGCGGCGACCCGGCTGTTCACCTCCTGGTAGCCCTGCGGATAGACGTCGTTGCGCAGCGTCAGCTGCCCGACCAGTTCGGCGGTCTGATCGGTGGTCATCGGTCCGAGCTCCAGCGTCGTCGCGCAGGGCTTCCCGCCGCCCCAGGCGCTGCGGATGTCCAGCAGTTCGGGGCGGGCGACGCACAGCAGCAGCACGGGGACGCCGTGCAGCCAGGTCGCGACCTCGTCGATGAGGTCCAGCAGGGTCTCCTCCGACCAGTGCAGGTCGTCCCAGACCATGATCACGGACCGTGACCGGCCGAGGGTTTCCAGGAGGGACCGCACCGCCCAGGCGATGTCCTCGACACCGACCTGGCCGGGGCCCCCGTTCTGGTCCACGACCGTGCCGAGGGTGTGCGCCACCAGGCCGTGGGCCGGCGTTCCGCCCGCCGGGTCGGTGTCCTCCGCCAGGAGCCGGGTGAGCGCCGGCCAGCCGCCGGGGAGCGAGCCGAGCATCTCGGCCAGCGGCCGGTAGGTGATCCCCCGGCCGTAGGACGAGCAGCGTCCGGACAGCACGGTCACCTCACCGTCCGGCAGGGTGGCGAGGAACTCCCGTACCAGACGCGACTTTCCGATCCCGGGCGCGCCGATCACCGTGGCCAGGCACACCTGTCGCCGCCGCCGGACCCTCCGGAAGCTGTGCTCCAGTTCCTCCAGTTCGTCGGCCCGGCCGATGAACGGGGTGGTCGGCGGGGCGTCGGCGACCAGCACCGGAGCGGTGACCCGCCAGGCCGGCACGGGGTGGGCCTTGCCCTTCAGCCGCAGCGGGGCGACGGGCTCGATGCCGACCTGCGAGCGCACCATGGCGGCGGTGTCGGCGCAGAGCAGCACCTCGCCCGGCCGGGCGGCCGTCTGCAGCCTGCTGGCCGTGTTGACCGAGTCGCCGATGACCCGGAAGTCGTCCCCCGCCCTGGTGATCACCACGACGTCACCCGTGCAGACGCCGGCCCGTGCCTCCAGCTTCACCTGGTACTCGGCGTCGAGTGCGGCGGCGAGGCCGGCGAGCGCGGCGAGCGCCCCGGCGGCGGCGCGCACCGCGCGCACCGCGTCGTCCTCGTGGACCACGGTGGCGCCGAAGGCGGCGAGGATGGCGTCGCCGATGAACTTCTCCACCACCCCGCCGTGTTCGGCGATGCAGGCTTCGCAGCTCGCGAAGTACCGGTCCATGACCTGCCGCAGCGGCTCCGGGTCCAGCCGTTCCGCGAGCGCGGTCGAGCCGACGAGGTCCAGGAACAGCATGGACACCTTCCTGCGCGTCTCGCGCTGTGCGGCGCCGGCCGCCAGCGGCGCGCCGCAGCCGGCGCAGAACCTGTCCGAGTCGGCGGCGCTCCGTCCGCACGCGGGGCAGTTCACTGTGCGCCCTTCTCCAGGGCGGGTTCGGACGGCTCGGGTTCGGACGCGGCCGGGTCGGACGGCGCAGGGTCGGACGGCGCTGGGTCGGACGCGGCGGCCGGCGCGGTGTCCGTGACGGGGAGGGCGATCCGGGCGTAGACGCCGGAGAGGACGATGACGACTCCGGCCGTCGTGAGGATCGTGTCGATCGGGCCGAACCGCAGGCCCGCCACCGAGCCCGAGAAGTCCCGCAGGCCGTTGCTGGCGAGCCAGCCGGAGACCACCGCGGCCAGCATCGACGCCAGTTGGGTGGCCGGATAGAACACCGCGACCACCCGGCCCCGGAACTCCCGGGGGGCCGCGGCGAGCAGCAGCGGTGACATCGCGGTGTTCAGCATGGTGAGCGGAACGGCGAAGACGAAGAGCAGCGCCACCGCGGCGGGGAAGACGACCTGCCGGGAGTACAGGACCAGCAGGGTGCCGCTCACCAGCAGGCCCATCCAGGTGGTTCTCCGGGCACCGATCCACTGCACCACCCGGCCCGAACCCAGCGCGCCGAGGATCCCGCCGATCCCCATCGCCATGCCGAGGTAGCCGTACAACCGGGCGGACACGTCCAGGTTCCTGGTGGCGAAGAAGACGTTCAGGGTGCCCAGGGCGCCGATGCCGAACTGGCCGATCACGGCGAGCAGCAACAGCGCCACCAGGAACCGGCTGCCCGCGAAGAAGCGCACGCCCGCCGTGAACTCCTTGACCAGCCCGGGCCGTTCGGCGCCCGGCCGGTCCCGGCCCGCGGCCGGTGCGGGCCGGGCGTCCACCGAGCGGATGGCGATGTACGACACCAGGTAGGAAACCGCGTTGAACAGCAGCGCCCACTGCAGGCCGACCGTGAACAGCAGCGGCGCGGCGAGCGGCGGTCCGATGATCCAGGCGGTCTGACCGGTCGCCTGGGCGATCCCGGCGGCTCGCGCGCGGTCGGCCTCCCCCGTGACGAGCTCCGCGATGACCGAGAACCGCGCCGGTGCGAAGAACTGGCTGGCCGCGTTGAGCACCAGCACCGTCCCATAGATCAGGCCGAGCCACACCCCGATCGGGAGGTCGCCGGCCGGCAGGAAGGAGACGGCGGCCAGCACGGCCACCAGCCCGCCGCGGACCACCTCGGTGCGGAGCATCGTGGCACGTTTGTCCCAGCGGTCGACGAACACGCCCGCGACCGGGCCGACGCACAGCACGGCTATGCCGGTCGCCAGCACGACACCGCTGACCGCCTGCGGTGCCCACGGCTTCCCCTTGACCAGCACGGTCGCCACCCACAGGACCAGGGTGGTGCTGAAGACGGCGTCTCCGACGGACGAGACCGCCTGCCCGAACCACAGGCGGGTGTAGTCGCGGTTGATGAGGGTCAGCCGAAGCCTCATGAGGCTCGCGCCGATGAGACGGCCAGCGACATGAGGGCGGTCACCAGGGTCGTGTGATAGGCCTTCTCGAAGAACGCTCCGGCCGGTTCCGCCGCCGTGGCCCTGGTACTCGCCGACCGTCCGGGAATCGCGCCGTCGGGCCGCTGGGCCCGGGCCAGGCACTCGACGGCGGCGACGCCCAAGGGCGTGCGGAGCGGATCCGCTCCCAGGCAGGCCTGGGTCATGACGAGTTCCGCGACCAGATCCCACCAGTCGTGCCGGACGCAGTACTCCAGCGTCCGGCGGACCAGTTCCGTCGCGCCGGCCACCGCGTCGTCGGACAGCGCCGGGCCGGTCCGGCCGAAGTCGCTGAAGTAGAAGGCGGAGTGGGTGATGCCGTACGCCTCCGCGATGGTGACCGGCGGCGCGTCGTCCGAAGCCGTGCTGTCCGGCGGCGCGTCACCCGGCGCCGGCTGGTCCGCCTGGTCCGGCCGGTCCGTTCCCGGCGCCGCGGCGGCCAGTGTGACGAGCACGTTCTGCCCGGCGAGCTCCTCGTAGGGTTCGATCGTGTGGCGGACCCCCGCCTTGTCCGCGTAGTACCGGAACTCCAGTCGCTGGTAGGGCGACTTCCCGCGCGGTGACAGGTCGTCGTCGGTCAGCCGCGCCAGCCCGGCCCGGCACTGCGTGTCATCGATCCCGTCGGGTGCCAGCGCGGCGTAGACCAGCGCGTACTGGGCGGCGTACCTGGGACTGCCGGTGATGAGCCGCGGGAAGTCCGGGTGCTGCCAGACCGTGCGGACCACGGCGGTCGCCTTGCCCAGCCGGGCGTCGTCCTCGTCGCCCAGCCGCGCCCAGCAGTGGCAGAGCAGCGCCAGCTCCAGCGCGGCCTTCGCCTTCCCGTGCTCCAGGGGCCGGGCGCTCGCCGAGTACGGATCGAAGTAGTCCAGGTTCCGGACCAGCCAGCCGAGCGCGCCGGCCGACAGCCGGTCGAGATCTGATGACATGTCTACAGTCGCCCCGTCTCATCCAGGTAGTCGAGCAGGGCCGCGTCCACGGTGTCGTGGAAGGCCGCCAGCGTCCGCTCGTCCTCGCCGTGCCGGTACAGGTCCTCGCACCCGACCCACCGCTCCCGGGTCTGTGCGCCGGGCAGGTATCCGCCGGTGACCGTGCCGACCTCCCAGTCGGGCCTGCCCGCGGTCTCCCAGCAGCTCGACAGCGTCCCGTCCGCGCTCACCACCGCGCCGTAGCGGCCGTCGCCGTAACCGCAGGTGGAACACGGCTGATGGGACTGCGGGCGGCTCACGCCGAACCCGAGGTCGAGCGCCCGGCGCTGCCACCTGGTGAAGCGGGCCGACAGCTCTCCGCCGTGCAGCAGGTCGTTCCCGTAGCCGACGCCCACGTCCCCCACCTGGGCGAAGTACAGGGTGCACCGGTCGGGGTCGAGCGCCGCGGCGAGCCGGTCGATCAGCGCGTCGACCCCCTGGAAGGTCTCCTGGGAGACGTTCACCCGCAGGATCCACCGGACCGGGGCCGCCTCGGACGCCCGGACGATGTTGCGGACGATCGTGTCGAAGGTCCCGCTGCCGTGCGACCTCCGGACCCGGATCCGGTCGTGGTCGGGGCGGTCGCCGTCGAAGGTGACCTGGATGGACTCCAGCCCGAGCGCGGCCAGTCGGCCGGTCAGCGCCGGGGTGAGCAAGGTGGCGTTGGAGATCATCCAGGCGGACACCAGCCCGTGGTCCGCCGCTCGCTCCAGCAGTTCCAGGCAGCCGCGCGGGTTGAGCAGGGGCTCCCCGCCGAACAGCAGGATCCTGAGCCGCTCCAGGCCGGCCGCGGCCATCTGCCGCTCGGTGAAGTCGAGGATGGAGGTGATGGTCTCCGAGGTCAGACGGGTCTGGGCGATCCGCGGCGGGCGGCTGCCGCCGGCCGGATCCTGCTCGGTGTTCTGGAAGCAGTAGCCGCAGCCCAGATTGCAGTGCGTGCTCGTCAGCACCGTCAGCGCGTAGGTGCGCGGCGGCGCGGCGGGCAGCAGTCCGTGCTCGCGGAGCCGGCGTTCGGTGCCCGGCCGCAGTGCTCCGTCGGCGGTCAGCTGCCCGGGACGCAGGCGGGCCACCCCGCCGCCCGGGCCCAGGAACCACCAGTTCCGCTTGCCCTGGAGGATGCGCACGCCGTCGACGCGGTCGGCCTGTGCCCGGCTCACAACGCCTCCCGCACGGCCGGTGACCGCTCCTCGGTGACCACGCCGCCGGCCGGCCGGCCGGCGGCGTGTCCGCGCGAGACGATCACTGCGGCCAGCGCCGTCACCAGGGTCGCCTGGTACGCCACCCGGAAGAACTCCACGGCGGTCGCGGCCGCGTCGGCCCGGTCGGTGGCGGACCGTCCGGGGATCGCGCCGCCGGACGACTGGACCTCGGCGAGCATCGACAGACCGGCCGCCCCCGCAGGGGTCCGCAGCGGATCGATGCCGAGGCAGTACTGCGCGAGCACGAGCTTTCCGACGAGGTCCCAGTCCCCGCGGTCCACGCGGTGGTCGGTGAGCCGGCACACCGTGCGGCGGGCCCGCTCCAGGTCCTCGCCGGTCAGTCCGGGATCACGGAAGCCGAAGTCGCTGAGGTAGAAGACGGTGTGGGTCACGTCGCACACGTCCAGGCCGGCCACCGACCGCCCGTCACCGTGCCGGGCCAGCAGGCTGGCTTCGTACAGCTCCCGGTAGGAGTGCAACCGGTGCCCGACGCCCGCGAGATCGGCGTAGTACCTGGTCTCCAGATGGAGGTACGGCGACTTCCCGCGCGGCGTCAGAAAGCCGTCGTCCTCGACCCGGGCGAGCGCGGCCCGGTGCGGCCCTCCGGCGAGCCCGGCGGGTGCCAGCGCGCCGTATATCAGCTGGAACGCCCGTGCGTAGCGCGGGTCGAGGGTGAGCAGGCGCGCGTGGTCCGGGCTCTGCCAGACCCGTTCGACGGTCGCGGCCACCTGGCCCAGGCCCGGGTCCGACGGCGCGGCCTTCTCCCAGCAGCGGTACAGCAGGGCGAGTTGCAGCAGCGCCTTCACCCGAGGGGTCACCGGCAGCTCGGCACGGCCTGACGCAGAGTCAAGATAGGCCGAGTGCAGCCGTATCCACCGTAGCGCTCCCTCCGACAGCCTCTCCACGGCCGCCTTGTCCAGGCCGGTGGACCGAGTACCCATGCTTCTCCCTAGTCCTGGAGGTCGCGGACCGCTGAGCCGCCCGCTCGATGACATCGGCCGCGCGGACCGGGTTGTTCGCCGCGGCGAGCCGGTGGCCGAGTTCGCGGGCGCGTTCCCGCAACAGGTCGTTCTGCCAAGCCGATTCGAGCGGACCGGAGGGGTCCGGCGTCACCGCTCTCGGGATGTGCGCGGCGACACCGGCCCGCAGACAGGCCCCGGAGAGCAGCGGCTGCTCGGCGCCGTTGGGCGAGACCCCGAGGACCCGGCCGCGCACCAGTGCGGCCAGCACCGGGGCGGACGTGCCGTTGGTCAGCACCAGTCCGGCCAGATCGATGAGCGGCCCCATCCACGGCTTGCGCACGAGCAGGATGTCGGCGCCGGGCGCGGGCCGCGGATCCGTCGACCGCCCCTGCTCGACCACGGCCTGGAACCGGCCGTCGGTGAAGGTGGCGTTGAGGCGGGGCCACGGGGTGCCACCCCCGAAGAAGCGGCCCAGATGCACATAGACGACGGGCTTGCCGGACAGCTCCACCTGGGCCCTGACCGCCGCGAGCTCGGCCTGGTCGGCGGCCGGCTCCCACGCCAGCGGCCCGACGTGGTGCACCCGTTCGGGCAGCACCGCTCCCGGACACTCCAGCACGGGGTCGCCGCGGAGCAGCAGCGCGTCGCCCAGCAGCGGGCTCTCCGGCCACCGGGGACGCCGCCCGGCCAGACCGGCCTGCTCCCGGGTGGCGGTGTACAGCTCCAGGCACGCGTGGGTCCGGTTCTTCCTGGTCCGGCCCAGCTGCGGCTCATCGTCCCCGCCGGCCCGGTAGTTCCACAGGTGGACCGAGAGCCCGATCACCACCACCGGAATGTCCAGCGCCTCGGCGGCGAGCAGGGCGCCGTTGCACAGCACCGAGGTGACCAGCAGGTCGGCCCCGGCCTGCCGGGCGGCGCGCACGGTCGCCCGGTACTGGGCCGGCCCGGTGGTGCCCCAGCAGGCGGCGGAGAAGGCCCGCCGCCCGCCGAAGTCCTCGGCCGCCGCGAACGGCAGGCCGGCCTCGGCCGCGACGGGCGCGGCGGCGGACCGGCCGAGCACGCCGACCTGGTGACCCCGGCGCCGCAGCTCACGCCCGGCCGCGATCGCGGGGTAGAGGTAGCCGCCGTCACTGAGCGGGCAGAGCAGGATGTTCACGGCGCCTCCGGGGCGGTCGGGCGTCGAGCGGGCCACCCGGCCTCCGGCAGCCTGTGCCGGAGGCCGGGCGGCCCGCTCAGTCCTCACGACTCGACGTGTCGGGTCAGAGCGCCGAGCTGTTGTTGACGATGCAGCCGGCGGTGTCGTCGTGCGCACCGTGCGCGACGACGTCGACGTCCTCCTCCTCGGCCTCGACCTCGGTCGGCTCCGGGTTGATGTCCTCGGACATGCTGTCCTCCTCTGCGATGGCGGCGTCCGCTACGCCGGTTCAAGAGAAACCTTGCGGATCTCCGGTTTGACGGCGACTGGCCAGCGGTTTGATATCGGTATGACGATTGGTCAGCGGCTCGACACCGTCCCGCACAACCCGCCCGGCAGGGCCCGGGGATCGACGTGTCGGGTCAGAGCGACGCGGTCAAGTTGACGATGCAGCAGGCGTCGTCGTCGTGCGCACCGTGCGCGACGACGTCGACGTCCTCCTCCTCGGCCTCGACCTCGGTCGGCTCCGGGTTGACGGACTCGGGCATGCTGTCCTCCTCTGCGATGGCGGCGTCCGCTACGCCGGCTCGGGAGACACCGTGCGGGCCCCCGGTATGACGACGGCTGGCCGGCGGTTCGACAGCGGCATGACGATCAGTCAGTGACTCGACGCCGGTACACGGTCGGCCGCGCGGGCCGCCAGCTCCCGCGCGTAGGCGTAGGGCAGCGCCGGCATCTCGTACTGCACCGTGTGTGCGAGCACCTCCACGTTCGGGACGGTGAGCAGGCTGGCCTCCAGCAGGTGCTCCAGCACCCGCACCGCCGTGTCCGGGTCGGAATCCAGCACGGCGGCGGCCTGCTCCAGCGTGAACACCGGCTCCGCGAGCCTGCCGAGCCGCAGGACCGCCCAGTGCGCGGCCTCGGGCAGGTCCTCGATCGACTCGGCCAGCCGGGCGCGCACCGCCGAGTCGCCCCCGCACAACTCGTCCAGCAGAGCCCTGGTGCCCGCCATCCGCGCGCCGTACTCCCGCAAGGGCACATGGCGCAGGAAGGCCAGCCGGTCGGCCACCAGCCGGACGCCGAGGGGCAGCAACCCGGCCGCCCTGACGATCCGCCCGGCGGACTCGCGGTCCGCGTCGACCCGGTCCATGCCGATCACCCGGCCCAGGAACTCCACCGCCTCCTCCGCCGCGAAGGGCGAGAGCCAGAGCCGGTGGGCGCCCTCCAGACCGATCAGCCGGGGCCGGGCCGTCACCACGACGGCGCTCTCCCCGGCCTCCGGCAGCAGCGGCCGCACCTCGCACTCCCGCCGGGCGTCGTCGACGACGACCAGGGCCCGGCGCCCGGTCAGCCAGAGTTGCCAGGCCCACCGCGGGTCCGGCGGGCCCGGCTGTTCCGGCCGGCCGGGCGAGGCCGCGGCCAGCAGCTGGCGCAGCACGTCCTCCAGCGGCCGCAGTCTGCCGTCCTCGCCACGAAGCCGCACGAACAGGCGGCCGTCCGGGAAGTGGTCGCCGAGCCGGTGCGCGACGTGGACCGCCAGCGCGGTCTTGCCCGCGCCGAGCGGGCCGGTCACCACGGCCAGCCGGTTGCCGCCCCGGACCAGCCCGTCCGTCAGGTGCCGGGTGGCCGACACCCGCCCCGTGAAGGCCGGCGGATCGCAGGGCAGCAGGTTCGGCGGGACCTCCCGACGCGGGCGCGGAGCGGCCGGCCGCGGTTCGGCGGGCACCTGCTCGCACAGCAGCGAACGGTAGAACCGGGCCAGCGCCGGGCTGGGCGGCAGCCCGAGCTCGTAGGCCAGCGACTGACGCAGCTCGTCGTAGACCGCCAGGGCCTCGGAGCGCCGCCCCGCCTGGCACAGCGCGGTCATCTGCAGCATGCGCAGCCGCTCCCGGAACGGGTGCTGCTGAGCGATCTCGGTGACGCGCTCGATCGCGGCGGGCCCGCCGCCGGCCGCGATCTCCGCCTCCGTCCAGTCCTCGAAGACCCCGAGGAAGCGCCGGTCCAGCCGTTGAGCGGCGGCGTTGATCAGTGGTACGTCCCGGAACCCGTCCAGGGCCGAGCCGCGCCACAGCGCCAGGGCCTCGGCCAGTTCGCCGGCCCGGGCCCGCTGCTCGAAGCAGAGCGAGTCGAGCTCCCCGACCGCCGCGTGGAGCACGTACCCGCCGGCCTGGTGGCTGATCCGCGAGCCGGACTCCGCGCCGACCAGCCGGCGCAGCGCGGATATGTACACCTGAATGTTCTTGCGGGCCGTTCGCGGCGGCGCGTCGTCCCACAGCGCCTCGACCAGGGCGTCGAACGACACCCGTGAATTCGCCTGGCACAACAGCGCGACCAGGAGAATCTGCTGTTTCCGCGTTCCAGGGTCCACTGAACGGCCGTCGTCCAGCACTCGGAGAGGGCCGAGAATCCCGAAACCAACGGCCATGTCACGCCAACTTGATAGCGGTGGAATGCCCTTCTACCTCGGCGTCCGAAACAGCGTCCAGCCGCTCTTTGACGGAGTTGAGGACCGCCACCTCGTCCTCGGTGAGCCGGGAGAGAACGTCCTGCTGCTCCGGCGTCAGCAGATCGACCGGGTTCCCCGCTTGCCGAAGGGCGGCGAGGGCGTCAAAGGTCATATTCCCCTCCTGTGTCGTGTCCCAGAACGTCATCGTCCTCGGCCCGGGCGACGCCCATGGGACCTCTGGCCACAGGGCGCCACCGGCCGGAGCCGATGCGACAACCAGCGCGAAGAGTCCGGCCTGAAACCTGGACTGAAGTCTCAGTTCCGCCGGCCGCGCTGCCCTCATGCTGACGCCAGTGCCCGGCACCGGCAAGAGGGCGTACCAGCCCTGATCGTGCCAACATATCTGTGAGGCAAAGGGTTTGGGACGTGACCGGACATCCGGAAGGGCCCCTGGACCAAGGCGCGGAGGCCCGCCGGAATCGATCGCGGCTCGTCGGCCGTTCCACACCGGTCGGTGGCGACGAGGGGGGTCAGAAAATGACCTCCCGGCCGGCCCGATCGCCGACTACGGTGCGGTCATGCGCACGCAGCCCCCGGGCGGCGGACCCTCGACGCCCCCGCCGGGCCTGCTCGCGGTCCACGCCCGTCCTGACGCCCCGCACCGGTACGGCCGACCCGCCCGGCCACTTCGCCGGAGGGTGGCCCGGCGGGTGGCCGGACGGGTGGCCCGACGGGTGGAGGCGGTCGGGCATCCCGGCGCCCCCTCGGCCGTTTCACCCGCTCCTTTCCCCCGCGGCCAGAACATGAGGAAAACTCATGTTCGTGATTCGCCGCCGGAACACCGGATGCGGCACAGTGGCCCCATGAGCGCGGACACGAGGAGCCACCAGGCGGCCGGGCGGACCGGGCCTGCCCGGCGGCGGCCGGTGCAACAGCGCAGCCAGGAACGCTACGAGCGGATCCTGGACGCCTGCGCCGGGCTGCTCGACGAGGCCGGCGCCACCGCGCTCACCACCAAGGAGGTCGCGCACCGCGCCCAGGTGCCGATCGGCACGCTCTACCAGTTCTTCTCCGGCAAGGAGGACCTGCTGGCCGCGCTGGCCCACCGCAACCTCGACCACTACCTCCAGCGCCTCGACCGCCGGCTGTCCGCCGGGGCCCCCGCCGGACCGGCCGGGTTCACCGACCTCGCGGTGGACGAGTTCGTCGCGATGAAGCGGGACGTCCCCGGCTTCGGCCAGGTGGACTTCGGCCTGGCCGGCACGAGTGGCCCGACCGGTTTCCGGGGCGACCGGCACCTGCTGGACACCGATCTGGACAACAACGCGGCCGTCGCGCTGCGGCTGCAGGCCCTCGGCGGCGAAGTGTTCGCGGCGGCCGACCCGGTGGCCCTCACCATCGGCCTGCGGGTCGCGCTGGAGGCGGCCGACGCGGTGCTCAATCTCGCCTTCCGGAGCGATCCGGACGGCGACCCGGTGCTGATCGCCGAATGCAAGCGGTTGGTCCGCTGCTACCTTGCGGAGCAGCTGGGACACGATTGAGCCGAGGCGTTGCGAGCCCGCTCCCGCCGCCGCACAGTGGAAGCAGAACGGCCGCCGAGGCGGCCACCGCGACCCGAGGAGCAGACCATGCACGCAGCGGTAGGTGACCAGCTCCACATCCACAGTCGGTCGGTGGGCATGGTGGACCAGAAGGGCGAGATCATCGAGATCCGCGGCACCGAGGGCGAACCGCCGTACGTGGTCCGCTTCGAGGACGGCCACACGGGCCTGATCTACCCAGGCCCCGACTGCGTCGTCGAGACCCGCCAGGCAAGTCACTGACGCGCCCGCCCGCCGGCCGCCGCCCGGTACCACGGAGGCGGCCGGGGGCGGCGGCGTGCGGCAAAGCGGCCGACGCCCGGCGTCAGCGCAGCGGGAACACCTCGAACGGCACGGCGAACCGCACCCCGAGCCGGCAGCCCGCGCCCCGGCCGAAGCCCTCCAGGAACTCCCGCGGGTCGCCCATGGCGCCGCCCAGCCCGGCCAGATAGGCCCGGTGCTCCTCCAGCGAGGCCACCCCCCGGTCGAAGTACCCGGTGGTGTCCACCGCGTGCCGCGCCAGCGGCGAGGCGACCGCCCAGATCTCCCGCACCCCGTTCCAGGGCTCGTGGCCCTCGGCGGTCAGCTCGCGGAACACCCACCGGTTGCCGGCGTCCCTCACCGCGTCCAGGGTGGCCCGGCCGACCGCGATGTGGTCGGCCTGGTTGAGGAGCGTCCCGCCGTACGTCTCGCGGAAGTTGCTGGTGATCACGATGTCCGGGCGGTGGCGGCGCACCGCGCGGGCGATGTCGCGGCGCAGCGGCAGACCGTACTCCAGCGCACCGTCCGGGTAACCGAGGAACTCGACGGTGTCGACGCCGACCACGGCGGCGGAGGCGATCTGTTCGGCCTCGCGCAGCGGGCCGCACTCCTCCGGGCTCAGCGAGTCGATCCCGGCCTCGCCGCTGGTGACCATGACATAGACGACCTTCTTGCCCTGGGCCGTCCAGCGGGCGACGGCGGCGGCCCCGCCGTACTCCATGTCGTCCGGGTGGGCGACGACCGCCAGCGCGGTCTGCCAGTTCTCGGTGACGGGCTCGAACGGCTCGGGTGCCTGCTCGCTCATGGTGGTGCTGCCTTTCCGGGCGGGTGCGGTCGCGCGGTCGTACGGCCTTTCCTTCGGACGGTCGTACCGCAGGTGACTCTAGAAGATCACCGTCCGGTCGGCCGCCGGACACCGCTGCCACCCCGGTGGGCCTGCCCCTGACGCACGGGTCAGGGATTGCGTCCCGGCACCCGCAGCGACCGGCCGCGCTGAACGCCGAGATCGAGCGGCTCACCCGGCTGCGCGACGGCCTCGCCCGCCACGCCGCTACGGGCGGGGCGGGCGAGGCCGACGGGGCCGGCCGAGTGGTCGGGGCGGAACCCTAGGAGGCGTCCGGGGCCAGCCGGTCGGCCAGGGCCAGGTCGTCGCCCTGCGTGCCCGCGTCCTTCTCCAGCGACGGCCAGCGGATCTGGGTGGCGCACAGGGAGACGACGACCGCCGAGGCGGCGACCGCGCCCATGCCCCAGACCAGGCTGGTGGCGTTCGCGATGAAGCCGATCACCGCGGGGCCGGCCAGCAGACCGGTCGTCCCCATCGCGGCGACCAGGGCCAGCGCCTCGGAGCCCTGGCGGGCCGCGGCCACGTAGACGCACGGGGTCACGGCCGCGACGCCCAGGCCGACGCAGGCGAACCCGAGCAGCGTCGGCACCACGCCGCCGACCAGCAGGGCGAGCGCCAGCCCGGTACCGGCCAGCACGCTGCCGAACCGGACGATCCGGCCGTCACCGAAGCGGCTGCGCCAGCCGTCGGCGAAGATCCGGGCCAGCACCATCATCACCGAGACGACCGCGATGCCCATCGGGGCCAGCGACGGCGCCGCGTGGACGACGTCCTTGATGTAGAGCGCCGACCAGTCGTTCATGGCGCCCTCGGTGACGGTGCCGAACACCATGGCGGCGCCCATCCAGATCGTCACCCGGGACGGCAGGCTGAGCTTGCGGCGCTCCTTCTTCTCCGCCTTCTCCGCCTTATCGGCCACCTCGCCGGGCCGCTGGTCCTCCGCCAGGAGCCCGGGCCGGGCCAGGCCGAGGAGCAGCACCAGGAGCACGGCCGCCACCGCGAAGTGCACCATCAGGGTGGTGGTGAACGCGTTGACCGCGGAGGCGAGCAGCGCGGCGAGCAGCGAGCCGGCGCTGAACGTCGCGTGCAGCTTGGACATCGCGGTCCGCTGGAACCTCACCTCCAGCGCGGCGCCCTGCGCGTTCATGGCGACGTTCAGACAGCCGACGGCCATGCCGTCGGCGCAGAGGACCAGCAGGGCGACCGGGTAGTTCGGCACCACGGCGAGGGCCGGCAGCAGCAGACCCAGGCAGAGCGCCGACAGCCCGGCCAGGCGCCGGGAGCCCAGCCGCTTCATCAGGACCGCCACGAGCGGGAAGGAGACGGCCGCACCGACGCCGCAGGCCATCAGCAGCAGGCCGATCTCGGCCTCGCTCAGGTCGAGCCGGGTCTTGAGCGCGGGCAGCCGCGACACCCAGGTCGCGTACTGAAAGCCAAGCAGGCAGAACAGTGCTGCGATGGCCAGTAGTGCTCGGTGGAATTCATCGCGAACACGGAACATGTGAATCAGCCCACTTCGTCTTTCGGTGGTGACCCGTACAACGGATCGCTGGTGTGCTTCGAGGGCTCGGCCGGGGCCGCCCCCAGGGCCATGGACATGTAGACCGCGTGGGCGCCGTAGCTCTCCGGGAACGCGACCTCGGGGTGCGCGCTGTACCCCAGCGGGGACCAGAGCACCTCGGTGCCGCCGACCGCCACCATGGAGAGCCGCTCGTACCCCTGCGCCCGGGCGGTCCGGGCGAGGTGGTTCAGCAGCCGCGGGGCCAGCCCCCGGCCGCGCAACTCCTCGGCGATCACCACGTCGTGCACGTGCAGATTGCTCGACCGGAAGCCGGCCCGCTCCTCCCGGGCCAGGTCCGGGCAGTGGAACAGCGGGTAGGGCAGGGACAGCAGATAGCCGCCCAGCCGCCCCCGGCGCTCCACCGCGAAGCAGGTGGTGGGCGAGGAGCGTCCCCGGGACTCCAGCGCGGCCCGCCCCTCGGAGAGACCGCTCGCGCTGTAGGCGCCGGCCTCCAGCGCCGCGACGCCCTCCCAGTCGTCGTCGGCCAGCCGCCGGATGCGGATGTCGTCGTCCATCTACTCAGAACCTCCCGGGGAGTCGCCGGCACCGCGGACGCAGGTGTACGGAAGCGGGTGGAAGCCGTTGAAACCCTGGGTCGCGTAGCTGGTGGCGTAGGCACCGCAGGAGTGGATCCAGACCGGATCACCCGAGGCGGCGGCCTCGGGGACCGGGACCAGGTCGCCCTCGTGGGCGTAGGCGTCGTCGCTGTCGCAGGTGGGGCCCGCGACCACGGCCGGCACCGACGTCCCGCCGGGGTGGGTGGGGAACTCCAGCCGGTACCGCAACTCGTCCATCTCGTACAGGCCGTTGAACTTCCCGCAGCTCAGGTAGAGCCAGTGCTGCCGCTCACCGGTGAGCTGCTGACGGGACGACAGCCGGGACACGTGGGCCCGGATGGCGCCGTGGTCGGCGACCAGGTGCCGCCCCGGCTCCATGAGGAACTCCAGGGGCGACTCCGACACCTCCCGCAGGCGCTGCATGCCCTCCCGGAGCACGGCGAACATCTTGTCCAGCGGCGGGTCCAGCAGCCGGCCCCGCTTGTCGAGACAGCCGAGCGCGGGCAGGCCGCCGCCGAGGTTGACGTGGTCCAGCAGGATCCCGCGCCGGTTCAGCGTCACCAGGACGTCGGCCAGCGAGTCCAGGGCGCTCTGCCAGGCCTCGGAGGTCATCTGCTGCGAGCCGACATGGACCGAGAGGCCGGACGGTGTCAGGCCCGCCGCCCGCGCGGCCTCCAGCACCCGGACGGCGTCGTCGGCCGAGCAGCCGAACTTCTGGCTCAGGCCCCAGAGCGCCCCCTCCCCGGTGGTGGCGAGGCGGCAGAACACCCGGGCGCCGGGGGCGTGGGCGGCGATCGCCGCCACGTCCTCCAGACTGTCGGTGGCGAAGTCCCTGACTCCGAGCCGGTACGCCTCGGCGATGTTCCGGTCGGACTTGATGGTGTTGCCGTAGTGGATCCGGTCGACGGGTACGCCGGTCCGGAGGGCCTGCTCGATCTCGTGCGGGCTGGCCGCGTCGAAGCCGGCGCCCCGCCCCGCGAGGCAGGCCAGGACCTCGTCGACCGGGCACGCCTTCATGGCGAAGCGCACCGCGATACCGGGCAGTTCACGCAGCAGTGCCGCGTACTGGCCCTCGATCCCGGTGAGGTCGAAGACGAGCAGGTCGTCGGTGGCGGCCGCCAGGGCCGCGCGGATGGATGTGTTCTGATGCATGTCGATGCTCCGGGTACGGCTACCGGAGTAGCTGGTCGGTGCCGACGGCCTTGCTCGCCTGCACCAGCGGGCCCCACGCGTCGATCAGCAGCGCGAAGTACTCGATGTCCGCCTGGGCCTCGTCGAGCAGGCGCTCGCGCAGGGGCCGCAGGTGGTCGGCGAACTCGGCGTACTTGCCGCCCAGTTGACGGTAGGAACGGTCAAGGACGTCCAGTCGTCGGATGTTCTCCGCCCGGTCCGCCCCGGCGCTGCGCCGGACCGAGCCGGCGATCGCGGCGACCCGCACATGGTGCTGCTCGTCGAGCAGCAGCCCGCCGGCCGCCTCCATGTCGTGGTAGACGGGGTAGAAGTAGAGCATCGACAGCAGGAACTTGGTGAACCGCAGCTGATAGGCGGTGAATCCGGGACCGGTCCGCCGCTCGGGGGTGTAGTGGTTCACGATGTTGCGGTTGTGCACGACCCCCGGCAGGGCGGCGTCACGGATCAGGTGCAGCAGGAAGTAGTCGCTGCCGATGGTGGCGGTGGCCGGCGGCAGCGGGACGCGCTCGTAGACCTCGTGGTCGAAGCCGATGTTGCACATGTCCAGCCGCCAGATGTCGGGGCTGCCCAGCGTCGACCGGTCCGCACTGAACGGCTCGGTGCCGGAGCCGACGAACGAGTCGTCGACCAGCTCCCGGCGCTCCTCCTCCGAGGCACCGGCATCGGCCCAGAGGCCGACCACCTCGTAGTAGACGGCGGGGTCCAGCTCCCTGATCTCGCCGATGTCCACCGACAGTTCACCGATGAAGGAACTGCCCACCAGCGACACCGGCCGCTCGGCGAGCGCCGGCTCCAGCTCGACGTCCGTAACGCCCGGCACCGCGTCGGCCGCCCGCTTGCCGAGCGACAGCAGTTCGTGGTGGAGCGGGAAGACCGGTTCGCCGTCGAGGACCTGGTAGTCGCTGTCGGAGTCCCGGCGGAGGACGGCCTGGCAGCCGAGCGCGCCGGCGATCAGGAACGCCCGGTTGGTGCAGGCGCCGTAGGAGACGGCGTCCGGCAGCATCAGGTCCAGCACCAGCTCCGGCTCGGCGGCCCCGGACCGCTGGATCACCTGCCGCAGGAACGCGCGCTGCCGCTCCTCGTCGACGTGGTGCACGACCACGTTCGCCGCCGCGGGCAACCCGGCGACGGCCTTGGCGTGCAGGGCGAAGGTGGCCTCGTCCGAGGAGTCCAGGATCAGCAGATGCACCTCGACGTCGAAGGTCTCCGCGCCGTACACCGCCTCACCGTGGACGGCCGGGATCGTCGCGACGCACTCCCGGTTGGTCGGAAGAGTCAGGCAGACTCTGCGCATTCCGGCTCCCCCGTCGCCTCGTCGAACTCCTGGCCGCGCCACGACTTCAGCCCCAGCAGCTTCTCGCCGAGCCCGTTCAGCGCGGCGGTGCCGTAGCGGAGGGACTCGTGCCTGGTCGCGTCGCCGACCAGCGTCGCGTTCCAGTCCGGCGTGCTGAGGTGGCGCCAGGAGTCCACCCGGGAGCGGCGCAGCTTCTCGGCCTCCTCCAGGGCGGGCATCATGGACAGGTACTGGACCGAACGGACGCCGCTCTCCGAGGTGTTGCGGGCCACCCCGTGCGCGAGCAGGCCGTTCCAGATCAGCAGGTCGCCGGCCTGGAGCTCGGGCCGCACCACCGGGAACTCGTCCCAGTCGACGGCGGGCCGGATCGGGTCCCGGTCGGCCGGCTGGGAGATCTTCCACGGCTCGAACCGCCGGAACAGCTCGGGCGAGCACTGGAAGCCGCCGTGGTCCGGCTTGGTGTCGTTGAGCGCGATGATGCCCTGCACCCGCTGCGGCAGCACGCCGAGCGTGGTGTCCACGTCCCAGTGCAGCTCGATGTCGAAACCGGTGTCGGTGGGCGCGATCAGCTTGCGGTCGCGGTTCCGGACGTTCGGCGGGTTCAGGTTGAGCCGGTCCAGCGTCACCCACAGCTCTTCGCAGTCCCAGACGTCGACGAACGCGTCGTAGACGCGCCGCGCCTGGCGGCTGTCCCAGACGAGCTGGTGGTGGTAGGCCTCGACGAAGCCGTAGACGTACAGGTCCCGGTCCAGATCGTCGCGGAACTCCCGTTCGGTGTACCAGTCTTCCGGCCGGGTCGGGTCGAGCCCCTGGAAGTCCCAGGTGAACTCCAGCAGGCGGGCCGCCGCCTCGGCGGGGATCGCCTCCTTCACCACGACGTAGCCGTAGGTCTGCCAGAACTCGAAGTCCTCTTCGGAGAGCACGCGGAGCGGCCGCGACTTCCGGATGTCCCGCAGCTGCGTCTGCGCCAGGTAGGTCTCGCCGTCCGCGCTGAAGTACGGGACGTCCGAGGCTGCTCGGTGCAGATATCCGTCAGGCGTCGACATGCAATCACTCCAAAGCTAGAAATTTCTGCGGCCGGACAGCGCGGACCGCTCCCACGAGCGGTACGCGAACGGCCTCGGCACGGCCTTCACCACCAGGCCCGCCGGAAGTACGGTGTTCGAGAGGACGGCTGACACGAGATCACCTGTCGCGAAGGGGAATCAGCCGGCCGGGCGCGATCTCATCCGCACACGTTGAAGCAAGGCCCGCCCGAGGGCGGAAAAGGACGGAAACCGACCTGCGGTGGCATATCGCGCCAAGTGGATCGGGCCCAGGGACAACGGAATTGCTGGGCACCTCCGGCCGCTTCGGCCGACTGCCCGGTGGAGGTGGCGGTTTTCCGCGCGAAAACAGCCGGAATTCCTACCTCCTCGTACTCGGCGCCCCTCACGGGACGCGGACACCCACAGCAAACTTCGCGAAGCTGGTCGGCCAACTCGCGGATCGGGCAAGGGTCTCGTTCCGTCTTCACCTTGCCGAACTTACGTTCCACTACGGTGGACTAGACCAACTTCCGGTGTCAACCCTCGACCTGGGGAGACTCGGTGACGGGACACCAGAAATCCGGAAACGCACCGCCCCTCATGAACGAACCACGCCCGTCCGCCTTTTGTTCCGTCAAACGACATACACCGGAAGCGGATCGCTCCACTCGACCGGAACCGGGCGGCTCGTCTTTTGTTCCGTTAATCGACATTCATCGAAGACGGGTATGCCATTCACCGCCCATAAGCGGCGAGGCCCGCGTCGCATGCCGCGCGCCGCGCGCCGCGTGCCGACCGGACGGGCGGAGCGGACGGCCTCACCGAACACGCGAAGGCTTCCGCCCCGACGACCGCCACCGCAGGCTCCTCCTCCACAGAGACACCTCTGCAGAGACCTCTATGCAGAGAGTCCTCTGCATCATAGGATGCCGACATGACCGAGCAACCGGAACAGTCGCCCCCGCCCGCTAGCGCCCACCGCCGGATCGACGCCCGCAGCCTGCGCGGGCTCGCCCATCCGCTGCGGATGCAGATCTTCGAACTGCTCAACCTGGACGGCCCCTCCACCGCCACCCGGCTCGCCGAACGCCTCGGCGAGAACACCGGCACCGTCAGCTGGCACCTGCGCCACCTCGCCGAGCACGGCTTCATCGAGGAGGAGACCGGCCGGGGCACCAGGCGCGAGCGCTGGTGGCGGCGGGTGCCCGTCGCCACCCAGCTGAACAGCGCCGACTTCCACGACGACCCCGACAGCCGGGGCGCCCTCTCGCTCTACCTGCACGAGCTGGTGCAGCAGTACTTCACCCGGGTCTCCTCCTACATCAGCGAGGACTGGGAGGACGACTGGCACAACGTCGGCACCATCTCGGACTGGAGCCACCTGCGACTGACGCCCCAACAACTCAAGGACCTCAACGAGGACTTGGCAGCCGTCATCGCCCGCCACACCCCCGGGCCGGGCACCGAGCCCGAGGCCGGCGCGCTGCCGATCGTGGTCCAGCTCCAGTCCTTCCCGCGCAAGCCGCGTGACACCGCATGAGCGCCGACGCACGCGGCGGACTGCTCCGCCGCCACCGGGACTTCCGGCTGCTCTGGTGCGGCGAGACCGCGGGGAGGTTCGGCGCCTCCGTCTCCGGGGTCGCGATGCCGCTGATCGCCGTCACCGACCTGCACGCGAGCACCTTCGAGATCGGCCTGCTGTTCGCCGCCTCCTGGGCCCCCTGGCTGGTCATCGGCCTGCCGGCCGGCGTCTGGGTGGACCGCTTACCGCGCCGCCCGATCATGCTGGCCACGGCCGCGCTCTCGCTCGGGCTGTTCGCCACCGTCCCGGTGGCCTCCTGGCTCGGTGTGCTCAGCACCGGCCTGCTACTGGCCGTCGCGCTGCTCAGCGGCACCGCCGCCGTCTTCTTCCAGACCGCCTACACCGCCTACCTCCCCAGCCTGCTCGACCCCGCCGACCAGCCCGAGGGCAACGCCAAGCTGCACGGCAGCGCCTCCGCCGCGCAGATCGCCGGCCTCGGCTCCGGCGGCCTGATCGCGCAACTGGCCGGAGCGGTGAACGGCATGCTCACCAACGCCGCGACCTTCCTGGTCTCCCTCGTCTGTCTGAGCCGCATCCGGCACCGGGAGGCGCCGCCCGCCCGGCCGGACCGGCCCAGGGCGCTCGGCCGCGAGATCGGCGAGGGTCTGCGGCTGGTCGCCGGGGACCGCTGGCTGAGAGCGCTGACACTGTTCGGCGCCGCCTCCAACCTGTCCCTGATGGGGTTTCAGTCCATCCAGGTGGCCTTCCTGGTCCGCGAGGTCGGGCTCGCCCCGGGCACCGTCGGCGGGCTGATCGCGGCCGGGGCGAGCGGCGGCGTCGCCGGGGCCTTCGCCGCCCGCCGGGTCGCCGCCCGGATCGGCACCGCCCGCGCGATGATCCTCTTCGAACTGTGCCTGCCCGTCCTGGCCCTGCTCATCCCGCTCACCACCAAGGGCACGGGCGTACTCGTCTACGTGGCGGGCGGGTTCGGCGTCTCCGCGGGCGTCGTGGCCGGCAATGTGATCAAGTCCGGCTTCCAGCAGCGTTACTGCCCGTCCGACCTGCTGGGCCGCATCACGGCCAGCACCGCCGTCCTCAACTACGGCACCATCCCGCTCGGCGCCCTCCTCGCCGGCGTCCTCGGCACCGCCCTCGGGCTGCGCCCCGCGATGTGGATCACCACCGCCGGAGTCCCGCTCGCCGCGCTCGTCCTGCTCTTCTCCCCGATCGGCCGCACTCGCGACCTCCCGACCTCCCGCACCGGCGAAGCCGCGGCCCCCACCGGCCGGGAAGCGCCCTCGCAGCCGGCGGCCTCGAAGTGATCCGCCCCCGGGACCGGCGTCCGGGCCGCCCCGGGGTCACTTCGGAAGCCACCCCGGGCGGCCGTCGGCCGGGGCGGGGCGCGTAGGCTCGGCGGATGTCCCTGCTCAGCCTGCACGACCGGGCGGCGCTGACCGACCGGTTCCGCGGTGATCCCGGCCTGCATCTCTTCGAACTCGGCGACCTCGACGACCTGTTGTGGCCGCACACCGCCTGGTACACGGTGTCGGACGACGGGCCGGTGGCGCTGCTCTACGCCGTGGGCGAGATCCCGACCCTGCTCGGGTTCGCGCCCGAGGAGCGGTGGCGGTCGCTGGAGGAGCTGCTTCGGGCCATGCTGCCGGTGCTGCCACGGCGGTTCCTGGCCCATCTGTCCGGCCGGGCGGAGGAGGCCCTCACCCCGGTCTACCGCGTGGAGCGGCGGGCGGCGCTGCTGAGAATGACGCTGTCGGACCGGTCGTGCCTCGCACCGCACCTCGACGGCCCGTGGGCCCCGGCTCCGCTGGGGCGGGCCGATCTGCCCGAGTTGCGCGCCCTCTTCTCGGTGGCCTACCCGGGCAACTGGTTCGACGAGCGGATGCTGGACACCGGCCAGTACGTCGGTGTGCGCGAGGGCGGCGCCCTGGTGGCGGTCGCCGGGGTGCACGTCCACTCCCCCGCCCACCGGGTGGCCGCGATCGGCAACGTCGCCACCCACCCGGCGGTGCGCGGCCGGGGCGCGGCCGGCGCCTGTGTCGCGGAGCTGTGCCGCCGCCTGACCGGCACCACCGACCACATCGGGCTCAACGTCCGGGCCGACAACCCGGGCGCCGCCGGCCTCTACCGGCGGCTGGGGTTCACGGTCGTGGCGGAGTTCAACGAGTCGCTGCTCAGCGCCCGTTGACCCCGGTTCCGCCGGGGTGCGGCGGACCCGGGGTCAACGGCAGGTGCTGCGGGGTGGCGCGGGAATCAGGCGAAGGCGGTCAGGGGAGGGTGATCAGGCGAAGGTGTTGGTGCTCCAGATCGCACCGCCGACGCCCTCGCCGCCCTCCTTCTTGTAGATCACGAGGTTGCCGTCGTCCTGGAGCTTCATGAAGGCTCCGGCGCTCCAGAAGGTGCCGGAGCTCCAGACCGAACCGACGCCGTTGCCCTGGCCCGCCGGGTAGACGACCGCGTTGCCGTCGGCCTGCATGACGAAGTAGCCGAAGGTGCTGGTGTAGGTGCCGGTCGACCAGAGGTGGGCGCCGTCGCTCTTGCGGTACAGGGCGAAGTTGCCGTCCCGCTGCATGATCAGCACGGTGGACTTGGACTCGGTCCACTGGGCGGACCAGACCGGCTGGCCGGAGCCGATGGTGCTGCCGATCCGGGTCGAGCCGGCACCCCAGGCCGCGCCGCCCGAGAGCGGGCCGCCGCCCTTCTTGTAGACGACGATGTTGCCGTCGTCCTGGAGGCTCAGGTAACCGCCCGGGGAGCTCCAGGTGGCGGTGTTCCAGATCGGGTGCTTGTCGGCCGTGTAGACGACGAAGTTGCCGTCGGGCTGCATCTCGGCGTAGGCGCCGGCGTTCCCGCCGGTGCCGGTGGCCCAGATGATGCCGTTGGGGGCGTTCTTGTGGGTCAGCGTGAGGTTGCCGTCGGCCCGCATGGTCAGCCGCAGGTCGCGGCCGGCGAGCGTCTGGCCGGAGGCGAGCCGCGCGCCGGGGCCGAGCAGGGCCTGGTCGACCGAGGAGCTGTCGAGGATCCACTGGCGGATGTCGTCGACCCGGCTCTCGACCGCGTCGGTGCGGGTCTCGGTGGAGCCGAAGCAGCCGCCCTGCCAGGAGAGGCTGTGGATGCCGGCCAGGACCGCGGTCGCGCCGTTCTCGCGGAAGGTCGGGCCGCCGGTGTCGCCCTTGCAGATCGCGCCGGTGGCCGGGGCCTTGGCGGCGATGCCGACGGTGGTCGCCGCGGTCGACTTGACCGTGACGGCCGCGCCGTGGAGGCGGTTCGGCACCCACTCGTCCTGGGTGCGCCCGTAGCCGGTGGCGCGCAGGGTGTCGCCCACCGCCGGGGCGGTGTCGGCGAGGGTCACCGGGGTGACGCCGAAGACCGGGCCGGCCAGGCGGGCGACGACGAGGTCCCGGTCGGCGTGCGGCTTGAGGTCGATCACGTCGACGGAGACACCGGTCTGGCTGCCCAGGTCGGTACGGCCGACGGTGACGACGGCGTGGTCCTTGGGCTTCCCGGCGGTCACCGTCGAGGGGTCGGCCGGGTCGGCGGCGAAACAGCTGGCGGCGGTGATCACCCAGGTCGGGTTGATCAGGGCCGCCGAGCAGGAGCGCTTGCCGTCGCCGATGTCGAGCCTGGCCGTGAAGGCGTAGCCGCCGTCGGCCACCGGATCGCCGACGACCGCGTTGGCGGGGACCGTACCGAGGGCACAGACGCCGGCGACGGCGGTGGCGAGAACGCTGGTCATCCACGCGGCGCGTGGACGCTTGAACTGCATCTGTCGATCACCTTCGGGTCGTGGTGGAGGAGCAGGGCTACTGGCATGCGCCTGCCAGACCGGCACTCGGACCGGGGTTCGGACCGGGGAACGGATCAGGCGGGCGGGACCTGCTCGTGAAGGCGGCCCGGGGCGCTTCGGAGCGCGCTCGGGCGGCGGGGGAACGGAAACGGGCCTACTGCCCCGCGTCCGGCTTTCAGAGAGGGGCGGGCACGGTGGCACGCGTCCGGTCCGGCGACAACCCGGTGTCCGGCGGCCGACCGCCGATATGTGCGTCCATCACGCCACAACCCCCGTTTTCTGGCATGCCGATCAGTGGTGTGGGAGAGCGACGCCCCCATCACCGGATCGATCTTCATACTGATATCACCCATGACCTGCCCAGCGGCAGATGATCACACGAAATCCATCACCGGCCGGGCGAAAATCGTCCGGTACGTGATCTCCGTTCAGATGGGCTCCACACCCGGGCGACTGACCGTTCATCACACTGCGGACGGCCCGGACGCGCGGGGAACCGGCCGGTTCAGGCCACCCGCCGGGCGCTCCACAGCGGCAGGCCCTCGAAGAAGGCCACCGCCTCCGCGCGCCAGTACGGGCGCCAGCCGGCGGCCTCGGCGCGGGCGGCCTCGGCGTAACGGCGCAGGTCCGCGCGGAGGCGCTCGTCCACACCCCGCTGCCGGGCGATGGCGCGGACGCGCTCGACCGTCCCGGGCGGGCAGTGCGGATCGCCGAGCGCGGACTCCACGACGGCCCGCTCCGCCCCGGCGGTGGCGGCCAGGAGGGCGGTGACGGCGTAACTGCGGCGCCCCGCGCGGAGGTCGGCGCCGGTGGACTTCCCGGTGGCGGCCTCGTCGCCGAACAGGTCGAGGTAGTCGTCGCACAGCTGACCGCCGATGCCGACCAGGGTCGCGTAGCGGCGCAGCCGCCCGTCGTGGGCGGCCAGGTCCTCGCCGGCGGCCAGCAGCCCGAGCCGCAGCGGCGCGAGGACCGAGTACCGGGTGGACTTGTACTCGCAGACGGTGTGCAGCAGTTCCTCGTCCGGCAGGGCGTGGGAGTCGCGCTCCAGGTCGACGATCTGGCCCACGACCGTCTCCGCGCCCGCGCTCAGCTGCACCTCCAGCATGGCGTGCCGCAGCCGCGCCGGCACCTCCGCGTCGAGCAGGACCCGCATGGCCAGGAAGGCCGCGAGGTCCCCGGCCAGCACGGCCAGGCCCAGCGCCGTCCGCTCCCCGGCCGGGAACTCCCCGCGGTAGGCGTAGTACGTCGACGGGCCGCCGCGCCGGACGGGCGCGTCGTCGATGATGTCGTCGTGGACGAGCCCGTGCGTCTGGAGCAGTTCGATGCTCAGCGCGGCCTCCGCCAGCCCGGGCACCGGCTCGGCGGTCACCAGCCGGGCCGCCTCGTACAGCAGGGCGACCCGCAGCCGCTTGCCGCCGCGCAGCGAGAGCTCCCGCAGGAGCTCCAGGCAGCGGGGGGTGAAGCGGCTGAGCGCCGGGGTGTCCAGGTGCTCCGGCAGGGCCGCGAAGTACGCCGCGAAGCGGGCGTCGAAGCGGCGCCGGTGGGCGGCGGCCCGTTCGTGGGCGGCGGCCCGTTCGTGGGCGGCGGCCATGATCGTCTCGTCCATGGGCCCACCCTTCCAGCCGGACGGACCGGACCGGCAGCGGGGGCGGGCCCCGGCCGGATGTGTGCCCGGCCGGGGCCCGTCGCGACTACCGCACCATGGCGGCGAGCACGCTGCGCCAGTCCTCGCCGGGCTCCGGGCGGAGCAGGTCCGCCAGCGCCTCGGCCCGGTAGTGCCAGGGTCGCCGCAGCTCCGGTTCGGCGTCCGCCCGCAGCTCGACGGCGCTGGGCGAGCCGAGCAGCCGCACCAGCTCGGCCGCCAGCTCGGCCCAGGCCACCTGGCCGGTGACGGCGTTGACCGTCCGCCCGGACGCCCGGCCGGTCCCGTCGGCGCAGCCGACGACGGCCCGGGCGAGGGCGGCGGAGTGCACCCAGGAGGCGCCGTACCAGCCGTGGCCGTCCGCCGCCGGGGTGGGCAGCACGATCGGCCGGCCGGCCAGCGCGGCCTGGTAGAGCGCGCCGGTGGAGCCCCAGCGGAGCTGGTCGCGCAGCCGCCGGTGCGGGCCCCAGACGATCGGGGAACGCACCACCGTGCCCGCGCCGCGCCCGCCCGTCCCGGCGGCGGCCAGCAGGATCCGCTCGCAGTCCAGCTTGGTCTGCCCGTAGGGGCTGACCGGGGCCTCGGCCGGGGCGCCCTCGGGGACGTCGGCGGCGGCCGGTCGGCCGTAGGCGTCGACGCTGCTGACGAAGACGAACTCGCCGCCCCGCCAGCCGTCCACCAGGGTCCGCATGGCGGCGAGGTCGGTCCGGTGCTCGGTGAAGGTGCACGCGGCGTGGATGACGGCGTCGACGCCCTCGACCGCGCGGCGCAGGCTGTCGTGGTCGGCCAGGTCCCCCTCGGCGGCCTCGGCCCCGTTCGCCGCCACCAGGTGCGCCGACTCGGGCCGGACCAGCGCCCGGACCGGGCGGCCCTGGGCGATCAGCTCCTGCAGGACGGCGGCGCCGACCCCGCCGGTGGCGCCGGTGAGCAGCACGGTGCCCGCCCGGGTGGTGCGGTGACGGGCGGCCGGCCGGGCGTGGCCGGTCGGCCGGGCGGCGGTGGCGGCGCGGCGCTCGGCGGCGCGGGTGTCGAGCAGCCCGGCCAGGGCGCGCGGGGTGCGCTGCTCCAGGACGTCGAGCCCGGTCAGCGGGAGGCCGGTGCGGGCCCGCAGCCGCTCCGCCAGCTGAACCGCCATCAGTGAGTGGCCGCCCAGGTGGAAGAAGTCCGCGTCCGCCGTCGGCCGGCCGCTCAGCAGTTCGCCGAAGACGGT
Source organism: Kitasatospora sp. NPDC092286 (assembly GCF_044755565.1). Lineage (NCBI taxonomy): Bacteria > Bacillati > Actinomycetota > Actinomycetes > Kitasatosporales > Streptomycetaceae > Kitasatospora > Kitasatospora sp. NPDC092286. The sequence continues at coordinate 64,401 of NZ_JBIVRD010000003.1, forward strand.
CCGCACCGCCGCCAGCGCCTCGGACTCGCGGGCGGCGGGCGCGCCGGGCAGCCGGGCCCGGTCGACCGTGCCGTCGGGGTGCCGGGGCAGCGCGTCGACCAGGGTGACGGCGGCGGGGAGCCGGTCGGCCGGGAGGCGGTGGCGCAGGGCGGCGCGCAGCTCGGTGCCGCTCGGCGAGGCGGGGCCGCGGACCACCGCGTACGCGAGGGCCGGCCGGCCCTCGGCGGCCACCACGGCGGCCTCGACGATCCGGGGGTCGGCCAGCAGCGCGCCGACGGCGGGGTGGTCGGGCCCGGCCGCCGGTCCGCCTGTGCGGTCAGGACCGGACCAGGGACCAGGGGCGGCGGGCAGGCCGGCGAGGGGGCGGTCCGCGTCGGCCGCGACGGCCGTCAGCAGGTCGGCGAACCCGGTGAGCAGCCGGCCCGCGGCGGCCTCGTCGAGCGCCGCGACGTCGTGCTGGACGAGGCAGCGCGGCCGTGGGCCGTCCTCGACCAGCAGGGCGAGGCCGAACTTGGCGAGCCCGAGGTCGATGTCGACGGCCTCCGCCGCCAGGCCGGGCAGCGCGAGGGCCCCGGCCGGCCGGACGAGGTCGCAGCTGACGGCGAGCAGCGGATGGCCGCCCTCGCCCCGGGCGGCGGCCCCGAGCCGTTCGACGACCAGGTCGAACGGGACGTCGCGCCGTTCCTGCGCGTCGAGCAGGGCGCTCCGGACCCGGGTCAGTGCCTCGGTGAAGGTCGGCTCCCCGGAGAGGTCGGCCCGGACCGGCAGGGTGTTGACGCTCAGGCCGACCGTCCGGCGCAGCTCGGGCCGGGCGCGGTGGCCGCTGGCGCAGCCGACGGTGAGGTCGGGCTCGCCGGTGGCGAGGCGCAGGGTGGCGAAGGCCGCCGCCAGCACGACGGTGAACAGGGTGGCGCCGTGCCGGGTGCCGAGCCGCCGCAGGCCGTCCAGGGTCTCCGGAGTGAGCGGCGCGGTGTGCAGGGCGGCCGGCCGGGCACCCGGGCCGGGGGGGACGGGGCGCAGCAGCGGTACCGGCCGGGCACCGGTGAGCCGGGCGGCCCAGGTGCCGGCGGCGGCGGCGAGTTCGGCGTCGCGGGACCGCTCCCAGCGGGCGTAGTCGGCGTACTGCGGCCCGGCCGGGGGCAGGTCGGCGGGCTGCCCGGTGAGCGCGGCCCGGTACAGGGCGGCGAGGTCGGCGGCGAGCACGGGCAGTGAGCCGCCGTCGACGGCGATGTGGTGCAGCGTCAGCAGCAGGGTGTGGTCGTCCTGGCCGTGCCGCAGGAGCAGGGCCCGCAGGACCGGGCCGGCGGCGAGGTCGAACGGGCGCCCGGCCTCGGTGCGCAGCAGGGCGGGGGCGGCCTCGGGGGTGGCGGGCAGCACCGGGACGGGTACCGGGGTGGCCGGTGCGGCCTCCTGGTAGGGGTGGTCGCCCCGCTGCCCGTAGCGGGTGCGCAGGACGGCGTGGCGGGCGGTGAGCGCGGTGAGGGCGGCGGCCAGCGCCTCGGTGTCGAGCGGGCCGCGCAGGCGGGTGGCGAGCGGTACGTGGTAGCCGGCGCCGCCCTGGCCGAGGCGGTCCATCAGCCACATCCGCTGCTGGGCGTGCGAGAGCGGGGCGGGGCCCTCGGCGGTCTGCCCGGCCGGAACGGAACCGGTGCGGGCGGAACCAGCTGGGGCGGAACCGGTCCGGGCGGGGGCGGTCCGGGCGGGACCGGCGCCGGCCCGTCGGCGGGCGAGCCGCAGCAGGTCGGCCTGCCGGGCGGCCTGGTCGGTGGCGGTCATCGGGCCGACTCCCCGTGCTCCCCGTGCTGCACGTGCTGCACGGGGCCGGCGGCGGCCGCCTCGCCGTGGGCGGCGAGGAGGGCGCGTTCGATCAGGGCGGCCTGGGCGGCGACGGTGGGGTGGTCGAGGAACTCGGCGAGCGAGAGCTCCACGCCGAGGTCCTCCCGGAGGTCGTCGACCACCCACATGGCCAGCAGCGAGTGGCCGCCCTCGGCGAGGAAGTCGGCGTCCGGCGCGGTCACCGGGCGCTCCAGGGCCCGTGACCAGGCCTCGGCGACGGCCTGCTGGATGGGCGTCAGTGGGGCGGTGGCGGCCGGGCCGGTCCCGGCCGGCGGCTCGTCCGCGGCGAGCGCGCGGCGGTCGACCTTGCCGGTGCCGGTGAACGGCAGGGCGTCCAGCACGGTCCAGGCGGTGGGTACCAGGTGGGCCGGCAGCCGGTCGGCCAGCCGGCGGCGGAGCGTCTCGGCCACCGGCCGCGTGCCCTCGGCGGGGACGACGTACGCGGCGAGCACGGCGTCCTCCTGACCGGGGCGGCGGACCACGACCGCCGCCTCGGCGACCTCGGGGTCCTGCCGCAGGACGTGCTCGATCTCTCCGGGTTCGATCCGGAAGCCGCGGACCTTGACCTGGTCGTCGAGCCGGCCGTGGAACTCCAGGGTGCCGTCCGGGCGCTCCGAGACCAGGTCGCCGCTGCGGTAGGCCCGCCCGAGGCCGGGGATGTCCCGGAAGCGCTCCGCCGTCAGGTCCGGCCGGCCGAGGTAGCCGAGGGCCAGCCGGGCGCCGCCGATCCACAGCTCACCGCGGGTGCCGGGGGGCACCGGGGCCTGCCGCTCGTCCAGGACGACGGTGCGGGCCCCGCCGAACGGGCGGCCGATCGGCACCTGCCCGGTGCGGTCGGCCGGGCCGATCCGGTGCAGGGTGGTGATGGTGGTGGACTCGGTCGGCCCGTAGGCGTTGACCAGGTCGAGCCAGGGGAACGCCCGCAGCACGGTGGCCGCGTGCCCGGGCGACAGGGCCTCGCCGCCGACGAGCAGCGTGCGCAGCACCCCGAAGATCCGCGACTCGCGGGCGGCCAGCCGGTGGAAGAGGGCGGTGGTGAACAGGGCGGTGGTGACGCCGAACCGCTCGATGTCGCGGGCGAGTTCCTCGGCGGTGGGCCGCTCGGCGGGCGAGACCGCGACGGCGGCGCCGCGCACCAGCGGGGCCCAGAGCTCGAAGGTCGAGGCGTCGAAGGTGGCGGGCGAGTGGAAGAGCACGCGGTCGCCTGGGCCGAGCGCGATCGCGTCGGGGGCGGCGACCAGGTCGGCGACCGCGCCGTGCGGTACCTGGACGCCCTTGGGGCGGCCGGTGGAACCGGAGGTGTAGATCACCAGGGCGACCGCCACCGGGCCGGTCACGGCCGGCGCCTCCGGGCTCTCGGGAGCCTCGAAGGCATCAGGGGAATCGAAGGCGTCAGGGGCGTCGGTGAGCCCGGCGGCGGCCAGCACGAGGACCTGGCCGGCCGGCAGACCGGCCTCCGCGAGCAGCGCCTTGTCGCCGAGGGTGAGCCGGACCCCGGCGTCCTCGATCATCGCGGCGGTGCGCGGACGCGGGTACGCCGGGTCCAGCGGCACGACGTGGCCGCCCGCCCACCAGACGGCGAGCTGGGCGACGACCAGGCGGGTGGAACGGGCGCAGAGCAGGCCGACGGCGCTGCCGGGGACGATCCCGCGCGCGGCCAGTTCACCGGCCAGCTGTCGCGCGGAAGTGATCAGTTGACGATACGTCAGGACAGTGGAGCCGTCCGTCACGGCGAGCGCCCGCGGACATCGGTCGGCCTGCCGGGCGATCAGGACGGGGACGGAGTCGGCCCCGGCAACGGAGCCGCCCGGCGCGGACAGGGCCGCGGGCCTGGCGGGTGCGGGCATGGTGGCTGAGGGCATGGTGGGTGCGGACATGGTGGTTCCCTTCCGGGCGCCCCGGCTTCGCGCCGGGGCGCCCTGCTACGGCGTGTGGTCAGGAGGCGGCGACGGCGCTCGGGCGTTTCTCCTCGACCAGCCGCCCGACGCCGCGCAGGTCGGGCTGGCGCAGCACCTGGGGGGCGCGCAGCCGGACCTCGTACTCCTCCTCCAGAGCCGCCAGCAGACGGGCGGCGGCGAGCGAATTGCCGCCCGCGTCGAGGAAGTTGTCCAGCGGACCGAGGTCGGGGCGGCCCAGCAGCTCCCGGCAGAGCCGCAGCACGGTCCGCTCGGTGGGCGTGGCACCCTCCTCGGCGGCCCCGGCGCCGCGGGTCTCCTCCTCGGCCGCGAGCAGGGCGGCCCGGTCGACCTTGCCGTTGGCGTCCAGCGGGAATGCGTCGACCACCCGGACGACGGCCGGCACGGCCTGCTCCGGCAGCCAGGCCCGGACCTCCGGCAGCAGCTCGGCACCGGTCGGGCCGCCGGTGCCCAGACCGCCGTCACCCGGCGCCGGCTGGACGAAGGCGACCAGCTGGACCCCGCCCGCCCGGTCCTGCCTGGCCGCGACGACGGCCCGGCGGACCCTGGCATCACGCTCGAACGCCGCCTCGACCTCGGCGGGTTCGATCCGGACGCCGCTGACCTTGACCTGGTCGTCGAGGCGGCCCAGGAACTCCAGCACGCCGTCCGGCCGCATCAGCACCCGGTCGCCGGTGCGGTAGACGCGGTCGGCGCCCTCCACCCCGTCCGGCGCGGGGACGAAGCGGCGGGCGGTGAGCTCCTCGTCCAGGTAGCCGAGGGAGAGGCAGCGGCCGCCGATCCACAGTTCACCGGAGTGTCCGCGCGGCACCGGCCGGCCCGCCCCGTCGGCGACCAGCAGCACCGCGCCGGGCACCGGCCGGCCGATCGGCGGCGCGCCGGTGCCGTGGTCGGCGCCGGGCGCCATGGTGTGCGTGGTGGTGACCACGGTGGCCTCGGCCGGCCCGTACATGTTGTGCACGGTGGCGGTGACGTCCGGGCCGGGGGCGCGGCGCAGCCGGTCGCCGCCGATGCCGAGGTGGCGCAGCGCCAGCCCGGTGGGCCAGGGCCGGTCGAGCACGGGTTCGGCCAGCGGGGTGGGCAGCACGCTGACGGTGATCCCCGCCGAGCGCCACCAGTCGGTGAGCGCGCCCCGGTCCCAGCGGACGGCTTCGGGGGCGACGACGAGGGCGGCGCCGGAGGTGAGGGTGGCCCAGAGCTCCTTCACGTGCGGGTCGAAGGCGACGCCGATCAGCAGGCTGTGCCGGTCGCCGGGGCCCAGGCCGGTGAGCTCGCGGTACCAGTGCAGCAGGGAGCCGAGGGAGGGCTCCCCGACGGCGACCGCCTTGGGGGTGCCGGTGGAGCCGGAGGTGAGGACGGCGTAGTGGGTGCCGGCCGGGGCGCCGACCGCGCCGGCCGGGGCCGGGGCGAAGGCGGCGACCACGGTGGGGTCGGCGACCGCCCCGGCGAGCGGGGCGGAGAGCGGGAGGTGCTCGCCCCCGGCGTGGGCGGGCGGCAGCAGCGCCGGGTCGCCGACCAGGCAGGCCAGTCGCAGGTTGCGGGCGACGGCCTGGAGCCGGCGTTCGCCGGGGCGCGGGCCGAGCGGCAGGTGGACGGCGCCGAGCCGGGCGACCGCCAGGGTGACGGCGACCAGCCCCGCCGAGTGGTCCAGGCAGACGCCGACCAGGTCGCCGGGACGCACCCGGTCGCGCAGGGAGTCGGCCAGCGTGTCGGCGAGGCGGTCGAGTTCGGCGTAGCTCCAGGTGCGCGCACCGTCGACGAGCGCCGGGGCGTCCGGGGTCCGGCGGACCCAGTCGGTGAAGAGGCCGAGCACGGCGCCGTCCTGGTGCGGGCGGCCGTACGCGACGCTGGAATCAACCTGATTGTTCGTCATATCGCGCCCTCCGGGCGGGTGGTGGTCGGCCGGCCCAGACCCATGGCCTGCGCGACGATCACCTTCTGGACCTCGGAGGTCCCCTCGATGATCGTCATCATCCGGACGTAGCGGTACAGGAACTCCAGCGGGTGCCCGCGCACCCAGCCGGTGGCGCCGTGCACCTGGAGCGAGCGGTCCACCGCGCGGACGGCGGTCTCGGAGGCGGTGAGCTTGGCGAGCGCCGCGTTCTCGGGCGCCTCGGTACCGTCGTCGACCAGCCGGGCGCAGGCCAGGGTGAGCAGCTTGGCGGCCTCCACCTCGGCCCGGGTGCTCACCAGGTGCTCCTGGACGTGCTGGTAGCTCCCGATCCGCTCGCCGAAGGCCTGCCGTTCCCGGGCGTACTCGACGCCGAGCCGCAGCGCGTACTCGGCGACGCCGTTGCACATCGCGGCGACCACCAGGCGGCCCCGGGAGAGGCTCTCCATGGCGAGGGCCGTGGCGGCGCCGACACCCTCGGCTCCGCCGATCACCGCGTCCATCGGCACCCGGACCCGGTCGAGCGTCAGCTCGAACAGCGGCTCGCCGGACATGCCCTCGTACCGCTGGCCGATCCGCAGTCCCGGCTGGTCCATCGGGAGGGCGAAGGCGGTGGCTCCGGCGGTCGGGCCGGCGCCCCGCCCGAGGTCGGTGGCGGTGACGACGAGGGCGAGGTCGGCGCGGTCGGCGTTGCTGACGAAGGTCTTGCGGCCGTCGATCACCCAGCCGTCGCCGTCGCCGTCGCGGACGGCGGTGGTGGTGAGCCGGAACGCGTCGGATCCGGCGTGCGGTTCGGTGAGGGCCAGGCAGCGGGCCGCCTCACCCCGCACCAGCGGCAGCAGCCAGCGCTCGATCTGCTCGGGCGTGCCGTGCCGCAGCAGCGGGCTCGGGCCGTCCGAACCGGCCAGCGCGTACGGCGCCAGCGGGCAGCCGCTGCGGCCCGCCGCGTGGTGCAGCAGCACCACGGCCGTGAACGGCATGCCGGAGCCGCCGAGTTCCTCCGGGTAGTCGCCGGCGTAGAAGCCGAGCGCGGCCGAGCGCTTGCGAACGTACGCGCGCAGCTCGGCGGGCGGCTGGTCGGCGGTCTCGGGCAGTTCGGCGGCCAGCGGGACGAGTTCGCGGCGGACGAAGCTCTCGAACGCGTCGACCAGTTCGCGGTGGTCGCGTTCCAGGACGGCGGAGGGTGCGGCGTTCACCGGGCGCCTCCGGTCAGGACGCGGGCCTGGTCGGCGAGGACGGGGTGCTGGAACAGCGTGCGCAGCGCCGGTCGGCCGCCCAGGTGCGGCTCCAGCCAGGCGGCCAGCCGGGCGGCGAGCAGCGAGTGGCCGCCGACCTCGAAGAAGTGCGAGTCGGCGGTGAAGCGGTCGTGGCCGAGCACCTCGCGCCAGGCCTCGGCGACCAGGTGCTGGCCGGGGTCGGCGAAGGCGGTGGCCGTCGGCGCGGTCCGCTCGCCGGGGGCGGGCAGTTCGGCGGCGATCCGGGCGAGGGCGGCCCGGTCGGGCTTGCCGCCGGGCAGGGTCGGCATGGTGTCCAGCGCCGTCCAGACGGCCGGGACGAGCCCGCCGGGCAGCCGCAGCGCGAGGGCGGCGTGCAGCGCGGCCTGGTCGGGCTGTCCGGTGCCCTCCAGGAACCCGAGCAGACGGGGGCCGACGTCCTGCCCCTGCCCCTGACTCTGCTCCCGGTCCCGGTCCTGGTCCTGGTCCTGGTCCTGGTGCAGCACCACCGCGCAGGACCGGCCGCCGAGTTCGGCCGAGGCGGCCGCCTCGATCTCCTCCAGCTCGATCCGGTGACCGCGGAGCTTGACCTGGTTGTCCCGGCGGCCGAGGAACCAGAGCCGGCCGGTCAGGTCGCGGTACCCGCGGTCGCCGGTGCGGTACACCCGCTCGCCGCCGAGCGCCGGCACCGCGACGAACCGGGCGTCCGTGAGATCGGGGAGGCCGAGGTAGCCGTCGGCCAGCGCGGCGCCGCCGACCGCCAGCTCGCCGACGCACCCGGCGGGCAGCGGCTGGAGCCCCTCGTCCACGACGTGCACCCGCACGCCCGGCAGCTCGACGCCGAGCGGGATCTCGGCATCCCCGGCCAGGTCGGCCGCGGTGACCTCGTGCACGGTGGAGGTGACGGTCGCCTCGGTGACGCCGTAGGCGTTCAGCACCGTGGTGGCGGTGCCGTCGGTCAGACCGCGCAGCGCCCGGGCGGGCAGCCGCTCACCGCCCAGCACAAGCAGCCGCGGGGACCACCGCCCGTCCGCCAGCGCCTCCCGCAGGTCCTCCCGGACGGCCAGGAAGTAACTGGTCGGCAGGTTGGCGACGGTGACGCCGCGGGCGGCCAGCACCGCGACCAGCTCCGGCCCGGTCGGCACCTCGCGCTGCGGCAGGACGAGGGTGGCGCCGGCCGCCAGCGAGGGCAGCACCTCCTCCAGCGCCACGTCGAAGGAGGGCCGGGCGAACAGCAGCACCCGGTCGGCGGGGCTCAGCCCGTACCGGCGGGCGAGGGCGGCGACCCAGCCGGCCAGCGCGTCCCGGCCGACCAGCACCGGCTTGGGCACACCGGTCGAGCCCGAGGTGTGGATCAGGTACGCGGCGCCGTCGAGCACCGCGGCCGGCTCCGCCTTCGGGAACGCCGGACCGTCCAGCAGCGCCGGGGTGACGCCCTCGGCGGGCAGGGCGAGCGCGCTCTGCCGGGTGGCCAGGACGAGGGCGGGGCTCAGCCGTTCCAGCAGCAGGCCGAGGCGGGCCGCCGGGTCCTCGGCGGACAGCGGGGCGTACACCGCGCCGTGGCGCAGACAGGCGAGCAGGGCGACCACGCTGTCCACCCCGCGCGGCAGCACGGCGGCCACCGGCTGGCCGGGGGTCACTCCGGCGGCGCTCAGCCGGTCGGCGAGCGCGCCGACCCGGCGGTCGAGGTCGCCGTAGGTGAGCCGCTCGGCGCCGGCGACCAGGGCGAGCGCGGCCGGGTCCTGCGCGGCGGCCGGGTCGAGGACGACGGGGGCGGCGGCCTCGACCACGGGCCCGGCGGCGGGGACGGGCCCGGCCGCCAGCTCGGCCAGGGCCGCCTGCGGCCGGTCGAGGTAGCAGCGCAGCAGCTCCAGCAGGCGTTCGGCCAGCAGCCCGGCGGTCTCCTCGCCGAAGAGGTCCGCGTCGTAGTCCCAGACCAGGGTCATCCCGGCGGCGCCGTGCTTCTCGCCGACCACCCGGCGGTCGTCCGGCAGCAGCACCAGGTCCAGGTCGAAGCGGGTGGTGCCGGTGTTGAAGCCCTCGTACAGCGAGACCTCCAGGCCCGGCGCCTGGACGTCGGGCAGCGCCGCGTCGTGCGCGCTGAACATCACGCTGAACAGCGGGTTGTCCGCCCCGGTGGTGTGCAGCCCGAGCAGCCGCGTCAACTCCTGGACCGGCACGTCCTGGTGGGGCAGGGCGCGGAGCAGGACGTCGGTCGCCTCGTCCACCGCCTCGGTACCGGGCGCGGCCGGGTCCAGCCGCAGCCGCAGCGGCACCGTGTTGACGAACATGCCGACGGTGCCCTCGAAGCCGGGCGGCCGGTTGCCGACGGCGGTGCCGACCACCAGCTCCCGGTGGCCGCTGTGGCGGCGCAGCAGCTCGGCGAAGAGGGTGAGGAGGGTGCTGAACGGCGTGTGGCCGTCCTGCCGGCCGCGGTCGCGCAGCCGCTCGGCCAGGTCGGCGCCGATCGACTGGCGCAGCTGGCCGCCCCGGTGGCGGCGGACCGCCCCCGGGCGGGCCAGCCCGGGCAGGGTCAGGGCGAGCGGGGCGTCCGTCAGCTCGCGGCGCCAGAACTCCAGGCCGCGGGCGCGGTCCCCGTCCCGGGAGCCGTCGGTGCCGGTCCGGACGTGCTCCTCGTAGGAGGGGGCGGCGGGCAGTTCGGCCGGCTCGCCAAGGACGTGCCCGCGGTAGACCGTGAACAGGTCGCGCAGCAGGATCGCGAACGAGTGCCCGTCGTGGACCAGGTGGTGTTCGACGTGGATCAGCCGGTGGTGGTCCTCGCCGAGCCGGACGAGGTGCCAGCGCAGCAGGGGCGCCTGCGTGGTGTCCAGCGGCTCCTCGGCCTCGGCGGCGAGCAGCGCGCGGAAGGCGCCTTCGGGGTCGGCCTCGCCGGAGAGGTCGCTGGTGCGCAGCCGCGGTTCGGTCCGGGCGCCGACCCGCTGGCCGGGCACGCCCTCCGGCCGGGCGACGAGCTCCAGCCGGAGGCCGGGGTGGTGGGCGAGCACGGCGGTGAGCCCGGCGCGCAGCGCGTCGGGGTCGAGCGCGCCCCAGAGGTCGAGGGCGGCGGTGAAGTTGTAGGCGCGGCTGCCCGGCAGCATCTGCTCGTGCAGCCAGACGATCTCCTGCGAGGAGGAGAGAGCGAACATGGACGGTCCCTTGGCTGTGGCGGGTGGGTGTTCGTTCGGGATCGGACGGCGGGCGGGCGTGGTGGACCCGCCCCTCGGGTCGGTGCGGGCGCCGGGGGTGGTGGCGCCGGACACCGGTGGTTCGGGCGGACGGTGGTCGCGGGCGGACGGAGGGTCGGAGGGAGGCGGGCGCGCCCGGGTGGGATCAGGCGGCGCCCAGGTGGTGGCGGAGCGTGGACAGCAGCGCCTCGAACGCGGCCTCGGCGGCGGCGTCCGGGCAGCGGTCGCGGTCCCAGGCGAGGCGGACCAGCAGGTCGTCCCCGTGCGAGGCCGAGACCGCGAGCGGGGCGGCGAGCGGCCGCCCGGCCAGGTGGGTCTCCCGGCCCGCCGTCCCGGCGAGCACCAGCGGCGGGCGCCGGTCCAGGTCCTCGAAGGTCAGCGCCGCGTCCAGGGCTCCCGTCCAGGGCGCCCCGGCGGACCGGGCGGCGCGCACCAGCTCGTCGAACGGGGTGTCGGCGTGGTCGAGGTCGTCCCACCAGGCGGCGCCGAGCGCGCCGAGGTCGCCGGCCGTTCCGGCGGCGGCCGGGTGCACCAGGGTGTTCAGGAAGCAGCCGAGGACCGGCGGCGCACCGGGCGGACGGCCGCCCCACGGGTAGCCGAGCGCGAGCGCGCGGTCCGGGCGGAACGCCCGGTGCGCGGCGACCGAGACGGCGTCCAGCAGGGCGGGGAAGAGCGCGGCGCGGGCCGCGCCGGTCACGGCGGGCAGCCGGTGGACGACCATGCCGGTGGGGCGCGGCGCCGCGCCGGAGGGCGCCGGGCCGCCGCTCAGTCCGCCGAGCCGGGCGGCCCAGTGGGCATGCGCGGCGGGGCTCGCGGCGGCGGCCTCTGCGGCCAGCTGGAGCTCCACCGCCTCCCGGTAGGCGGCCAGGCCGTCGGCGGCCGGCCCCGGCCCGGACAGCCGCCCGTCCTCCGCGGTCTCCGTGGCCGCTGCGACCGCCGCGCCGTCCGCCGTGTAGGCCGCGCCGAGTTCCGCCGTGGCGAGGCCGAGCGACTGCTCGTCACAGACCGCGTGGTCCAGCGCGAGCGCCAGCAGTTCCTCGTCGTCGTCCGGCCCGGCCGCGAGCAGCAGGCGCAGCGCCGGCCCGTCGGCCGGCCAGTCGAGCAGGGCACGGCGCAGTGCCTCCCGCGCCGTGTCGCCGGGCCCGACCGTCACCCGGGCCACCTCGACGGACGGTTCGCCGAGCCGCAGCACGGGTGTGCCGCGGACGGTCGCGAAGCCGCCGCGAAGCGCCGGGTGGCGGGACGCCAGCCGGGTGGCGGCACGGCGCAGCCGGGGCAGGTCCACGGCGCCGCGCGGATAGCCGAAGAACAGCGGCACGACGTCCGGGCGGCCCTGCGGGTCGAGCCGGCGGGAGATCAGGAAGCGGCGCTGGGCTCCGGTGAGCGGAAGCAGGCCGGCCGGCCCGCCGGAGGCGGCGACGGACCGGTACCGGGTGAGGTAGGCGGCGGTGATGCTGGGCTGCACGGAAGGGTGCCCGCTTTCGGTTCGAGGCGTGTCGGGGCGTGTAAAGGCGTGTCGGGGCGGCCACCGGGCCGTCCGGCGGCACGCGGCCGGTCGGAGTCGGCGGGCGGGCGGGTCAGCGGATGTGGCCGGTGAACGTGGTCAGTGGGCAGGTCCCGCCCCGTCGGCGCCGGTCGCCGGCCCGGCCACGGTCTCGGGCCCGGCCGCCCCGGAATCCGCCGGCCCCGCCCCGTCCGCCCCACCGGTCGGCAGCTCCCGCAGGCCGCGCAGCGGCGACAGCAGCAGCGGCACCGGGACGGCCAGGAACCCGACGGCGCAGACCCAGAGGGCCGTCCGCGGTCCGGCCGCGGCGGCGACGGCGCCCCCGGCCAGGGCGCCCAGCGGCAGGGTGCCCCAGACCAGGAAGCGCATGGTGGCGTTCATCCGGCCGAGCAGCTCGGGCGGGCAGACGCTCTGGCGGAAGCTCACCTGGGCGACGTTGTAGACCACCGCGCCGAACAGCACCACCCCCGAGCCCAGCCCGAACAGCACCGCCCCCGCTCCCCCGCCGGACAGCGGCCAGAGCATCGCGAACGGCGCCGTGGCAACCGCCGAGAGCCAGATCAGCCGGGCCTGGCCGACCCGCCCGGCCAGCCACCCCGCGCACAGCGCGCCGGCCAGGCCGCCGACGGCCGAGACCGAGAGCAGCGCGCCGATGGCGGCGGGCGAGAGCTCCAGCACCCTGACCCAGAAGACGGTCTGAACGGCCATCAGCACGGCGCCGAAGAGGTTGGAGACGGCGGTGGCGGTGGCGATCGCCCGCAGCAGCGGGTGCCGCAGCACGAACCGGACGCCTTCGGCGACCTCCGCGCGCAGCGACCGCCCGGGCACCGGCCGGGGCGCGGGTTCCTCGGTCCGGATACCGGACAGCAGCACCGCCGAGGCCAGGTAGCCGACCGCGTCCGCGGCGATCGCGAGCGGCGCGCCGAGCAGCTGGACCAGCCCGCCGCCCAGTCCTGGGCCGGCCACCTGGGCGGAGGAGCGGACGGTCTCGATCGCCCCGTTGCCGCCGACCAGGTGCTCGCGCGGGAGCAGCGCGGGCAGGAAGGACTGGTGGGCCACGTCGAAGAAGACCGTGGCCACCCCGGTGACCAGGGCCACCAGGTAGAGCTGGGTCATCGTCAGCACGCCGAGCGCGGCGGCCGCCGGGATCGACCCGACGGCGAGGCAGCGCACCACGTCCGCGCGGATCAGTACGGGCCGTTTGCGCGTCCGGTCGAGCCAGGCGCCCGCGGGCAGGCCGACCAGCAGGAAGGCGGCGGTCTCGGCGGCGGTCAGCAGACCGACCTGGAACGGTGTGGCGTCCAGCTCCAGGACCGCGGCCAGCGGGAGCGCGACCAGGGTCACCTGGCTGCCCACCTGGGCGGCGGCGGCGCCGGAGAGCAGGAGGCGGAAGTCGCGGTGGCCCAGCAGGCGGTCCCGTGCCGGACGACGAGGAATGTCGTTCATCAGTACGACTCTCGGTGACGGATCCGATACGGAGCAACCGGCGGGAATGTTTCCGGACGCCTCCCGGAACGGCCGGATCGCGCCACCGTCCCCAGCTGCCCCAGGGGTCGCCTCCGCCCCAGCCGCCCCACCGGGGCCGTCCGCGCCGCCGGGACCAGCAAGGTCATGACTTGGCAAAGGAAACGGCCCGACGCCCAACAGCGGGTCCGATATTCGGACATGCGTGTTCACGCCACCGGACACACTCCCGCAACTTGGCCGGATCCGGTGAATCCCTGACGGAGCATCACCCTCCGTTGGCGCTGCCGTGATACCGGCGCACGCCCGCGCGAGCGCCCCCGGCCGCATCCCGAACGTGCGGCTGTCTGGCCGTCAACTGCCTCCCCGACCTACCATGTTGGTGGTCGGAGGAGGTGGCGCCGGTGGCACGCGGAGACGGGGAGCCCGGACGGCGACTGGAGGCCGCGATCGCCTGGGCGCTCAGGAACTCGGACGGTGTGATCGCCTTCTGCGGCGCCCTGGTCGTCGGACTCCTCGACATGCTCGGGGGCGCCATCGACGACAACGTCGTCTCCGGGGCCACCCTGCTGGTGCTGGCGGCGGTGGTCTACGGATCGCTGGCCGAGCGCAAGCGGCGGATCACCGACATCCGGGAGGCGACGGCCGGCGCCAGGCAGGCGCTGGACAGTCTGGCCTCGGTGCGCGAGCTGGCCGGCGTGGACCTCGAACGGGCCCTGGAGCTGGCGCGACAGGACACCGACCGCTGGGTGTTCAAGGGCGGCACCGGCACCTACCTGCGGGCCGTCACCCTGCCCGAGTGCGTGCGCGAGGCGCAGCGCAGGCGCCGTTCCCTCACCGTCAAGATCGACATCGTGCACCCCGGAGACGAGCGGGCCTGCGCCTCCTACGCGCGGTTCCGGCAGACCTTCGGCCACCGGCCGGAGGTCCTGCCCGCCGACGGCTGGAGCGTGGAGCGCACCCGCAAGGAGTCGTACGCCACGGTGTTCGCCGCGTGCTGGTACCGGCAGCGGCTCGACACCCTGGAGATCGACGTCCACCTCTCCGCCGTCGTCCCGACGCTGCGCTTCGACCTCTCCGCCTCGTGCCTGATCATCACCCAGGACGATCCGCGCCGGGTCAGCCTGTACGTGGAGCGCGGCCGTCCCCTGTACGACTACTACCTCACCGAGCTGCACCACTACCGGGAGCAGGCCGTCAAGCTCGACCTGCGGGACACCGAGCCGCTCAGCGACGACCCGACCGTCGACGAGGCCCGGCGCCTCTTCGAGCAGCTCCGGCTCCCGCTCCCCGCGGCCTTCGCCGACCGGGACGTCAGCGACATCATCGACCGGGCGCTGCGCGCGGAGAACCCCTACCGCAGGTAGGGCTTGTCTGACAATTCCCGCCGCGCCGCGAACTGTCGGACAAGCCCTAGCCCTCGAAGGCAGGAGACGATGGAGGACCTCTTCACCACGCTCGACCGGGCCACCGGCCGCGACCGGGCGGCCCCCGGACTGGAGGGGCTGGTCCGCGGGATCCTGGCGGACGTCGCCTCGGGGGCGCTGGCCCTGCGCGCGGTGGCCCACCCGCTCGGGTTCTACTGCCTGCCGGTCCTGCGCGAGGGGGCGCACGGGGTGTGCGTACACGTCTTCGGCCGCGCCCCGCAGGACCCGCGCCGGGCCGCCGACCCCCAGCAGATCCACTGCCACAGCTGGGAGTTGACGAGCAGCGTGCTCTACGGCCGGGTCGGCAACCTGCGGATCGGGGTGTTCGACGAGCCGCGGCGGCCGACGCACCGCGCGTTCGAGGTGCACAGCGCGGCGGGGACGGACGAGATCCGGCCCACCCCCCGGCTGGTGCGCTGGGAGCCCGGCGAGGAGCGGACCAGCGCGCGCGGCGAGACGTACACGCTGCCGGCGGGTGACTTCCACGCGACCCTGTTGCCGGGCGGCGCACCGGCCGCCACCCTGCTCCTGGGGCGGTCCGTGCCCGGGCCGGTGGACATCGTCCTGGGGCCGGTCGACGGCCCCGCCCACCGGGTGGTGCGCCGGCTCTGCAGCGTCGCCCAGACGGTTCGAATCGCCGGCGAGACAGCCAGGAGGATCAGTGAACACGCTCCGGCCGAATGACCCCGCACCCGATCTCTCGTTCGAGTGCCGGATCGCGGTGAAGGCCGCCGAAGAGGCCGGCACGCTGCTGCGGCGCCGCTTCCGGCGGGACTTCGGCGTCCGGCCGAAGGGCGCGGACGGCGATGTGGTCACCGAACTCGACCTGCTGGCCGAGGCCCTGGTCACCCGGCGGCTCGCCGAGTCCTTCCCCGACGACCTGATCGTCGCCGAGGAGGGCGGCCGGACCGACGGACGGAAGGAAGGCCCGCCCTCCGGCCGGACCTGGCTGGTGGACCCGCTCGACGGGAGCAACAACGTGGTGATCGGCCTGCCCGCCTATGTGGTGGGCATCGCGCTCTGCGTCGACGACCTGCCCGTCCTCGGCGTCGTCCACGACCCGGTGGCCGGTCGGACCTGGCGGGCGGTGCGCGGCGGCGGCGCGTTCGGCCCGGGCGGGCCGCTGCGGCCGGCGGCCGGTCCGGTCGCCGCGCCCAGACCGCTGCTCGGCTGGACCCAGGGGCACGGGGTGCCGGCCGGCGATCCGGTGGTCCGGTCGCTGAAGGCGGAGCTGGAGACGGGCTCGCGGCGGCTGCTCCAGCTCTGGGCACCGCTCCTCACCTGGTCGATGCTGGCCCGCGGGGACATCGACGGTTTCGTCGGCTACCGGGCGGAGGAGATCGACCTGCCCGCCGGATACCTGCTCGCGGCGGAGGCCGGCCTGGTGGTCCTGGGGCTGGACGGCACCGGGTTCAGCCCCCGGATCGGGCAGCCGGAGACCGCGCGCAGCTTCGTCGCGGGGCGGCCCGAGGTGATCCCGTACCTGCTGGACCTGGTGGCCCGCACGGCCGCCCCGGACCAGAACTGACCGGACCAGGGCTGACCGGAGCCGCCGGGCCGCGAGGTCAGTTGGCGACGGCGAGAGCGCCGGTCGCCAGCAGCACCGCGCCGGCCGCCAGCACGGCGCCGGTCCCGGCCACGCTCCGCAGCGGCACCCGCAGGCCGTGCGCGCGGCACCGCTCGTACCAGAGCAGGGTCGCGAGGGAGGCCCACGGCGCCACCAGCGGACCGACGTTGGTCCCGATCAGCAGCGCCAGCAGCTGCTGGTGGTTGCCGGCCGGGACGGCGGCCTCCCCGGCCAGGTACACCGGCAGGTTGTTGAGCAGGTTGGCCAGGCCCGCGCCGACCGCCGAGGCCCGGAACATCCCGACCACCCCGCCGTCCGTCCCGATCGCCCCGGCCAGCACCCGGTGCAGCCCGTGCGCGTCCACCGTCTGCACCACCAGGAACATCCCCGGCACCATCACCAGCAGCCGCCACGGCACCAGGGAGGTCCGCAGCGCCGCCGGCCGCCGCACCGCGAAGGCCAGCACCGCGACGGCCGCGGCCACCCCCGAGGCCGCCCAGAGCGGGAGGTCGGCCAGCAGGGTCGACAGCAGGAAGCCCGCGCAGGCCAGCCCGCAGATCCCGAACAGCACCCGGTCCGCCGGCCGGTGGGCCGGCGGCGGCAGGTAGTCGGCCGCGCCCCGGCGGCCGCGCCGCCAGTAGAACAGCCAGAGACAGACCATGGTGACCAGGACGGAGGCCAGTTGCGGCGCCCACATCACCCGGGCCAGCCCGGACGGCGACAGCGCGACCCGCTCGGCCGCCAGCAGGTTGGTCAGGTTCGACACCGGCAGCAGCAGGCTCGCGGTGTTGGCCAGCCAGACCGTGGTCATCGCCAGGGGCAGCGGCGCGATCCCCACCCGGGACGCCAGGGCCAGCATCACCGGGGTCAGCAGGACGGCCGTGGTGTCCAGGTTGAGGGTGACGGTGGTGACGGCGGCGAAGGCCACACAGAGCAGGAACAGCAGCGGGTAGCTGCCCCGGCCGGCCCACGCCACGCCCGCCGCCACGACGTCGAACACCTCGGCGGCACTGGTGAGTTCGGCGAGCACGATGACCGTGCCGAGAAAGGCCAGCAGCGGCGCGATCCGGGAGAGCGCCGACCCGGCCGCCGCGGTCGGGAGCAGGCCGGTGGCGAGGCAGAGCAACCCGCAGGCGAGCAGCCCCGCGGCCACCCAGTCCAGCGGATGAAGGCGTCTGACGGCAACGGGGTAGGCGAACACGGGGGTCAGGGTCGCACACGAGCGGACATTGGTCGAGAGCGCCGAACCTGGTGTAAGGGCGGCCGATTGGTCATAGTCTGTGCCCATGGCGGCTCTTGACGCGATCCCGGGTGAACCCGGACCGATGGACTTCTTCATCAGCTACTCGCCGGCCGACGAACGCTGGGCGGCCTGGATCGCCTGGACGCTGGAGGAGGCCGGCTACCGGGCCTTCCTCCAGGCGTGGGACTTCGTCCCCGGGACCAACTTCGTCGACTTCATGGACCGGGGCGTCACCGAGTCCGCCGCCGTCATCGCCCTGCTCTCGCGCAACTACGAACGCTCGCGCTACGGCCGGATGGAGTGGCAGGCCGCCCTGCGCGCCGACCCCGACGCGCCGGAGCGCAGGCTGCTGACCGTCCGGATCGAGGACATCCCGGTGGACGGTCTGCTCGCCACCCTCACCTACATCGACCTGGTGGGCGTCACCGAACCCGCGCGCGCCCGGCAGCTGCTGCTCACCAGGGTCACCCAGACGCTGGACGGCCGGGCCCGCCCGGAGCTGCGGCCGGGTTACCCGGGCGGCGGCGCCCCCGGCGGCCCGTCACCCGCCGCGCTGCCGCCGCTCAGACCGGTCGGCGGTACCGGCTGGGCCGGCCGGCGCAGGCCCTCCGTCCAGCCCGAGTACCCGATCGCGGCCGCCGGCGCGGGCGGGCGCGAGGCGGTCACCGTCCTCCATGTGGCCGGTCCCTCGTTCGGCCGCGGCCACGACCCGGTGGACCTCCAGGCCGCCATCTGGGGCGACCTGGTGGAGCTCGCCGACGCCGGCGCCCCGGCCCCCGAACTGGTCGTCGTCACCGGCGATCTGACCGCCTCCGGCAGCCCCCGCGAGTGCGAGCAGGCGCTCGCCTTCCTGACCGGCCTGCGCGCCCTGCTCGGCCTGGAACCCCACCGGGTGGCGATCGTGCCCGGCGGCCAGGACGTCAGCCAGGCGGCCTCGCGCGCCTACTTCAGCACCTGCGAGGCCGACGAACTGCGGCCCACCCCGCCCTACTGGCCCAAGTGGCGCCACTACGCCCGGCTGTTCCAGGAGTTCTACCAGGGCCTGGACGTCGTCTTCGACAGCGCCCAGCCGTGGACGCTCTTCCCCGTCCCCGAACTCGGCACGGTGATCGCGGGCCTGAACTCCTCGATGGCCTGCAGCCACCGGGCCGACGACCGGTACGGCTGGCTCGGCCCCGAGCAGGCGGCCTGGTTCGCGCAGGCGCTGCGCCCGTACGAGGCGGAGGGCTGGCTGCGGATCGGCGCGGTGCGCCACCCGGTCCTCACCCGGCCCGCGGCCGCCCGCCCGGGCCGCGGCGGACAGGACCTCGAACCGCTCAGGGACCTCGACCGCTTCACCCGGCTGACCGCGCCCCGGCTGCATCTGCTGCTGCACGGCCCGGCCGCCGGACGGACGGCGCTCCAGAGCCTGCCCACCTCCGTCGGCGAGGTGCGCGTGGCCGGCGCCGCCGCCCCCGGCACGCACCAGTTGCTCCGGCTCACCCGCGACGGCCTCACCCACTGGGCGGCCCCGGACGCCGGACCCCAGCGGCTGACCGCCGACTGGCACCGGGCCCACCGTGCCTTCCCGCAGCCGCCCGACCCGGCCGGGACCGCCGCCCCGCCGCAGCCGCCGGACGGCGCCGGACCACCCGCCGAGGCGGAACCCGAGCCCCGGCGGCTGGCCTCCGCGCTCGACGCCCTGCTGGCCCGGGTCGCCGAGGTCTGCCGGACCCGCCACGAGGGCGCCCAGCTGCGCACCGTCCCCGGCTCGCCGCCCCAACTGCTCGTCACCTGGACTGAGTCGGGGTTCGTCCGGCAGCAGCGGGTCGCCGTCTGCGCGCACACCCCCACGGTCGAGGACGTCGACCGCTTCGTCGACGAGGTGCACGCCGCCGGCACCGACCCGGACGCCGAACTCGTCCACGACGGCCCGCCGCCCGCGCGCGAGCTGCGCGACCGGGCCCGGCGCCGCGGCGTCCGGCTGCGCAGCTTCACCGAGTTCCAGGGCCTGCTCGACCTGCGCGGCTACGTGGCCGCCCAGACCGAGCGGCTGCGCGCCGACGGCCAGTACCCGCCCGGCCTCTATCTGCCGCAGCGCTACCGCGAGGCCGAGCGCCCCGGCGGCGAGGAACGCGACGGCCTGGTCGACGAGATGCTGCGGCTGCTCGACTCCGACCACGGCCGGTTCCTGCTCCTGCTGGGCGACTTCGGGCACGGCAAGACCTTCGCCCTGCACGAGCTGGCCCGCCGCATCCCGGCCGAACTCCCCCATCTGACACCACTGTTCATCAACCTCAGCACCCTGGACCGGGCACACTCCTTCGACGGTCTGGTGGCGGCCCACCTGACCGCCCACGGCATCGACACCATCGATCTGCGGGCCTTCCGCTACATGCTCAGGCAGGGCCGGATCGTCCTGCTGTTCGACGGCTTCGACGAGTTGCTGAACCGCGTCAGCTACGAACGGGCCGCCGACCACCTCCAGGTGCTCCTGGACGCCGCCGTGGACAGCGCCAAGATCGTGGTCAGCAGCCGCACCCAGCACTTCAGCTCCCAGGAGCAGGTGCTCACCGCGCTCGGCGAGCGGGTCGGCCTGCTCCCGCAGCGCCGGCTGCTCGCCGTCCAGGACTTCACCACCGGTCAGATCCGCAGCTATCTGGCCAACCGCTACGGCGACGGGACCGCCGCCGACCGCCGGCTTCGGCTGCTCCAGGCCATCCCCGACCTGCTCGCCCTCTGCCGCAACCCCCGGTTGCTGAGCTTCGTCGCCGACCTCGACCACGACCGGCTGCGGGCCGTCGCGGGAGCCGGCCGGGCGCTCAGCGCCGCCGGCCTCTACCAGGAGGTCTTCACCGCCTGGCTGCGGTTCGAGGAGCAGCGCGGCCACGGCGGCCCGGGCGCCGCGCCCGGACTCGACCTCGACCAGCTGTGGGAGGCGGTCACCGCGCTCGCGCTGCGCCTGTGGGAGAGCGGCCGCAACGCCATGCCGTACGACGAACTGCTCGACGTCTCAAGCGTGCTGACCGGCCTGGCGGAGAGCAGGCTGCCCGCCCCGCAGGCCGCGCACGCGGTCGGCTCGGGCTCCCTGCTGGTCCGGACCGACGACGGCGTGTTCCAGTTCATCCACGGCTCGGTGGTGGAGTGGCTGGTGGCCCGCGCGGCGGCGGCCGGCCTCGGGCGGGGCGAACCCGACCTGCTCACCCGGCGGCCGCTCAGCCGGCTGGCGGTGGAGTTCCTCTGCGACCTCGCCGACCACCGGGTCTGCCAGCAGTGGGCGCAGGACGTCCTGGACGGCACCGCCCCCGCCGACGAGACCGCGCGGCTCAACGCCGTGAAGGTGCTGGCCCGGCTCAGGGTGCCCGCCCACACCGACCTGCGCGGGGCCGGCCTGGCCGGCGAGGACCTCTCCCACCGGGACCTCTCCGGCGTCGACCTCGGCCGGGCCGACCTCACCGACGCCCGGCTGATCGGCGCCAACCTCGCCGGGGCCTCGCTGCGCGGCGCCCGGCTGTCCGGCGCCCGGCTGGACGCGGCCGACCTCACCGGCGCCGACCTGCGCGACGCCGACCTGCGCGGCGCCCGGCTGATCCGCACCGACCTGCGCGGCGCCCGCCTCCAGGGCAGCCACTGGCAGCGGGCCGCCCTGATCTCCGCCGTCACCGACCCGGCGGTGCTGGCCGCCCCCGAGCTGCGCGCGGCGGCGATCGCGCCCGGGCTGCCGGTCGAGGCCGGCTTCCGGCCGTCGGAGGTCGGCGTCCCCTACGGCTTCGACGTCCGCACCACCCGGCTGCCCGAGCCGGTCGCCTTCAGCGCCGACGGCCAGCTGCTCGCCGTGGGCAGCGACGACGGCAGCGTGCTGGTCTGCGACGCCGTCACGGGCGTCGCCCTGCGCACGCTCAAGGACCACATCGGCCGGGTCTACGCGGTGAAGTTCGCCGGGCCGGTGCTCGCCACCGGCAGCGCCGACGGCACCGTACGGCTCTGGGACCCGGTGTCCGGGGAGTGCCGGCACCGCCTCGACGTCCACCCCGGCGGGGTCTGGCCGGTCTCGCTCGGGCCGGCGGGCGCGCTGCTCGCCACCGGCGACGCCGAGGGCACCGTCACCCTCTGGTCCACGGAGACCGGCCGGCCGCTGCACCGGCTGCCCGGCCACGCCGCGCCGGTCTACACCGCGGTGTTCAGCCCGGACGGCTCCCTGCTGGTCACCGGCGACCGGGCCGGCGGCGTCCGGCTCTGGGACACCGGCCGCGGGCAGCGCGTCGCCGAGCTGGCCGGCCATCAGAGCACCGTGTTCCGCGCCCAATTCAGCCCGGACGGTACCCTGCTGGCCACCGGCGACGCGGGCGCCGACGGCGGCCCGGGCGGGACGGTCCGGATCTGGGACGTCGCCGGCCGGCGGCTGCGGCACGCCCTCAGCGGCCACGGCGGCCGGGTCTACACGCTGGCCTTCCACCCCGACGGCACCCTGCTCGCCAGCGGTGACACCACCGGGCGGATCAGTCTCTGGAACCCCCTCGACGGCACCCCGGCCGGCCGGCTGGAGGGCTGCACCGGCGCGGTGTACCAGGTCGCCTTCGCGCCCGACGGCACCCGGCTCGCGGCCGGCGACAGCGACGGCGTGGTCCGGGTCTGGCGGGTCGGCCCCGCGACCGCCGGCGGACACGAGGTGACGGCCCTGCGCCGCCAGCCCCCCGAGCACCGGGGCTCGGTGTGGGCCTGCCGGTTCCGGCCCGCCGGCGATCCGGCCGCCCCGGGCGGCGCCGAGGCCGACGCGCTGCTGGTGACCGGCGGCAACGACGGCGCGGTCCGCCTCTGGGACCCTTCCTCCGGCCGCGGCCGGCACCTGCTGCGCGGCCACGGCCGGCGGATCGGCTCGCTGTCGTTCAGCGGCGACGGCACCATGCTGGCGGCCGGCGGCAACGACGGCGTGGTCCGGATGTGGGAGCCCGCCACCGGCCGCCGGACCAGGGAGCTCTCCGGCCGGAGCAGCCGGCTGGTCTCCGCGCGGTTCAGCCCGGCCGGACCGGTCCTCGCCACCGCCAGCAACGACGGCGACCTGTACCTGTGGAACGCCCTGACCGGCGAGTACCTGCGGGAGATGGACGTCGAGACGGAACACGTCTGGGCGGAGGCGTTCAGCGCCGACGGCGTCTTCGTGGCCACCGCGAACGACGACGACACGGTCCGCATCTGGTACCGGAGCACCGGCGCGCACCTCACCACCCTGCGGGAGCACCGCGGCCGGGTGCGCTCGATCGCGTTCAGCTCGGACGGGCGCCGGCTGGCCACCGGCTGCGACGACAGCGGGGTCCGGATCTGGGACATCGCGGCCGGCCGGGTCGAGTCCCAGCTCACCGCGCACGGCGACCGGGTGTACACGGTGGCGTACGCCCCCGACGACTCCTGGCTGGCCAGCGTCTCCTGGGACGGCCGGGCCGTGGTCTGGGCCGACGGCGCCGCCCGGCACGTGCTGCACGGCCACGCCGGCCGGCTCTGGACCGCCGCCGCCCACCCCCGGCGGCCGCTGCTCGCCACCGCCGGGGACGACCGCGTCGTCCGGCTCTGGGATCCGCTCACCGGGCAGGGCCTCGGCGAGCTGCGCGGCCATACCGGCCGGATCCTGGCGGTGACGTTCAGCCCGGACGGCTCGCTGCTGGCCAGCGGCGGCGAGGACGGCACCGTACGCCTGTGGAACGTGCCGGACGCCGGCCCGCCCACCGCGCGGGCCATCCTGCTCGGGGCCCCGGCCGGCTGGGCGGCCCTTCTGCCGTCCGGCGCCTACAAGTACGAGGGCGACGTCGTCGGCGAGTTCTGGCACGCCGTCGGGATGTGCCGCTTCGAGCCGGGTGAACTCGACACCCACCTCCCGGGCGTCCGCCGGCTGCCGCCGGAGGCGGAGCTGTGACACCGGGCACCGGGCTCCGCGGCTGAGGCCTGTCTGGCAAGCCCTGGTACAGCCAGGACTTCGCGTGCCCGGCGGGGAGCGCCGGGCACGCGCTGCCGTCCGGGGGCCGAGGTGCGGCCTCCCCCGGTCCGTCCGGCCGTCCGCCGGGGTGATCCAACTGCCGGTGTTGTGCCGAGAGTTCTGCCGCTGCTGAGCGGCCCCGCCACCTATCGTTGACGACCAGTGGGGCGTCGGCGGGCCGTGCCGTCCTGATGGCCCGAGGCCGTCGGACCCTGCGTGCGCGGGTGCTCCGGGCGGACTCGTGCGCCCTGTCGCGCTTGGCGAGAAAGGGGTTTCGGTGATGACGGATCCGCTGGACGGCGCACCAGTGCACCAGGGTGGAGAGCTTCCTCCGGACGAGGCCGACGTCCCGTCCGCGTTCCCCTTCGGCGGTTCGTGCTCCCGGCGGAACTGCGGGACGCTGCGGCGGTCGAGCCGGCTGACCGCCGACCTTGCGGCGGCGCTCGGCGACCGGGCGGACGAGGCCGTCCTCGCGGCGCTGCTGATCCTCGCCCGGAAGTACAGCGACGGCACCGCGTTCCGGATCGGCGTCCGGCGGGCCTCCTGGCCGGCTCAGGAGCCCACCGCGTCGCTGGTCGGCTCGATGCCGTCCGCCCTGACGGCGGCCCGGCACCGCCGGACGGTGGTGGCCGGGCTCGCCGGGCTCACCGCCGCCCCGCGCCCGGCGGACGCCGTACCGCCGAAGCTGCTCTGCGTCCTGGACGGGCCCGCCGACGGCAGGTACGGAGCCGACCTGGTGGTCTCCGGCGAGATCACGGCCGACGGGATCACGCTGCACGCCGACTGCCACGACCACGTCCACGACGCGGCCTTCGCCGACCGGCTGCTCGGTCATCTGGCCCACCTGCTGCGGCAGACCGCCGACCGGCCGGACACGCCCATCGGCGACCTGCGGCTGCTGACCGGGGCCGAACGCGAGCAGCTCGCCGGGTTCAACGACACGCGCCGCCACTATCCGCGGGACGCCCCGGTCTTCCCGCTCTTCGCCGCCCAGGCGGCCGCCCACCCCGACCGGATCGCGGTCAGCCACGCGGACGAATCCCTGACGTATCGTCAACTGGAGGAGCGAGCAGCGGATCTGGCCGCCCGGCTGCACCGCCGGGGCGTCGGCCGGCACAGCCGGGTCGCGTTCCTGCTGGAGAGGTCCCCCCGGCTGGTGGTGGCGGCGCTGGCCATCCTCCGGCTCGGCGCCGCGTACGTGCCCCTCGACCCGGACGTTCCGGCCGCCCGCCGGGACTTCCTGCTCGCGGACAGCGGCGCCGCCCTGCTGCTGACCGAGGACGCGGCGGTGACGGCGGACATCGCCGTCCTCGACCTCTCACAGCCCCATGACGCACCGCGCGAAACCCCGCCGCCCGCCGTCGCCGCCTCGCCGTCGGACGCCGCCTACGTGATGTACACCTCGGGCACCACGGGCCGGCCGAAGGGCGTGCTCGTCAACCAGCGCGCGGTCGTCCGGCTGGTCCTCGGCACCGACTACGTGGACCTCTCGCCCGAGACCAGGATCCTGCAGACCGGCGCGATCGCCTTCGACGCCACCACGTTCGAGTTCTGGGGCGCGCTGCTCAACGGCGGCACCCTCGTACTGGTGCCGGACGGCACCGTCCTGAGCGCGGCCGGCCTCGGCGCCGCGATCTCACGGTACCGGGTCAACACCATGTTCCTGACCTCCTCACTGTTCAACCAGATCGTCGAGCAGGACCCTTCGGTACTCGCCGGCTGCCAGGTGCTGGTCGGCGGCGAGGCGGTGTCCGCGCGGCACGTCGCCGAGGCGATGGACGCCTGTCCGGACAGCGTCTTCGTCAACGCCTACGGCCCGACGGAGAACACCACCTTCTCCGTCGCCCATCGCATCACCCGCCGCTACGCCGGACGGGTTCCGATCGGCCGCCCGATCGCCAACTCCACGGCCTGGGTGCTGGACCGCGATGGCCATCCGCAACCGATCGGCGTACCGGGCGAGTTGTGCGTGGGCGGCGACGGGCTGACCGACGGATACCTCAACCGACCCGATCTGAACGCCGGTTCGTTCTTCCTGAGCGGCTCCGGGCCGACGGCCGAACGACTCTACCGCACCGGCGACCGCGCCCGCTGGACCGCCGAGGGGCTGCTGGACTGCCTCGGCCGCGCGGACACCCAGGTCAAGATCCGGGGCTTCCGGGTCGAGCTGGCGGAGGTGGAGAGCCGGCTGGCCCGACTGCCCTCGGTACGGGAGTCCGTCGTGCTGCTGTGCCGGCGCCCGGGCGGGCTGTCCGTCCTCTGCGCCTACGTCACCGCCGACGCGGCACTGAACGGCGCGGACCTCCGCACGGCGCTGCTGGAGCTGCTTCCGGACTACATGGTCCCGTCCTCGTTCCGGCAGCTCGACACGATGCCGCGCACCCGGAACGGGAAGGTCGACCGGGCCGCGCTGGCGGCACTCGAACCGGTCGGCCCCACGGCGTCCGACCGGCCGCGACGGGCGCCGCGAACGCCGCTGGAGACGACCGTGGCCGCGGTCTTCGCGGAGGTGCTGGGCCTGCCCTCGGTCTCGGTCGACGACGACTTCTTCGACCTGGGCGGGCACTCGCTGCGCGTGATGCGGCTGTGGAACCGGATCCGGGCGGTCACCGGCACGGCCGTCGAACTGAAGCAGATCCTCGACGCCCCGACGGTGGCCGGCGTGGTGGCCGCCCTGGAACGGGGGCCGGCCTCCGCCGTCACCCGCCCGAAGCTGGTCCGCCGGTCGTGACGGCTCACGGGACGGCTCACGGGACAACTCATGGGACGACCCGGGTGGCACCGGTCCCGACCGCGGTCGTGGTGCGTCCGGTTGCCAAGGATGGTGAGGAGTGAACGTGTTCCCGTTGTCGTTCGCCCAACAGGGTCTCTGGTTCCTGGACCGGCTGGAGGGCCCGGGCTCGACGTACAACGTGCCGGTGATCGTACGGCTGGCCGGCCCACTGGACGCTCCGGCCCTGGAGGCGGCGCTGAACGATGTCGTCGGGCGGCACGAGAGCCTGCGGACGGTGTTCGGCGAGCGCGACGGAGAGCCCTACCAGCGGGTGCTGCCCGCGGCGGCCACCGGCCCGCTCCTGACCGTGCTGGACCGCACCCGGAACCACCTCGACGAGGCCCTCGACGAGGTGATCCGGCGGCCGTTCGACCTCGGCGCCGATCTGCCGCTGCGGGCCTGGCTGATCCGCCTGGCCGCCGACGAGCACGTGCTGGTGCTGGTCGCGCACCACGTGGTCTGCGACGGCTGGTCGCTGACCCCGCTGCTGCGCGACCTGAGCGCCGCCTACACCACCCGGCGCAGCGGTCTCGAACCGGCCTGGGAGCCGCTGCCGGTCCAGTACTCCGACTACACCCTGTGGCAGCGCGAGCTGCTGGGCGGCGAGGACGACCCCGGGAGCCTGGTCAGCGAGCAACTGCGGTACTGGCGCGAGGCCCTGGCGGGACTGCCCGAGGAGCTGGCCCTCCCCTACGACCGGGCGCGTCCGGTGGCGGACGGCCAAACCTGCACCGACCGGACCGGCGACGGCCGGGGCGGCACCGTCGATCTCCTCGTCGAACCGCGGCTGCACGCCCGACTGCTCACGGTGGCGCGGCAGCACGGGTGCACGCTGTTCATGCTGCTCCAGGCCGCAGTCGCGACGGTGCTGACCCGGTGCGGGGCCGGTCCGGACATCCCGCTCGGCACCCCGGTGACCGGCCGCGCCGACGAGGCGCTGGACGACCTGGTCGGACTCTTCGTCAACACCCTGGTACTGCGCACCGACACCTCCGGCAACCCCACCTTCGGGGAGCTGCTGCGCCGCGTCCGCCGTACGAACCTGGAGACCTACGCCCACCAGGACGTGCCGTTCGACCGGGTCGTCGAGGCGGTCAATCCCCGGCGGTCGCCGTCCCGGCACCCGCTGTTCCAGGTGATGATCGCGCTGGCCGAGGGACGTCCGGGCGACGGACTGAACCTGCCCGGCCTGCGGGCCTCCCTCCTGCGCCGGACGACGGACACCGCCAAGTTCGACCTCTCCGTCGACTTCGAGGACCGGCGCGACGGCCACGGCGAGCCGGTGGGGCTGCGCACCGCCCTCGAGTACGCCACCGGGCTCTTCGACGAGGCCACCGTCCGGAGCATCGGCGACCGGCTGGTCCGGCTGCTCGGGGCGGTCGCCGGGGATCCGGCGCTGCGCATCCGTGAGCTGCCGGTGCTGTCGGCGGCCGAGCGGCACCAGCAGCTGGTGCGGTGGAACGGTCCCGACCGGGCGGAGGCCGCGGTGGATCTCGGCCGGCAGGTCCGCCGGTGGGCGGCGGAGCGGCCGGACGCCGTCGCCGTCTCCGACGACGGCGTCCGCTACACCTACCGGGATCTCGCCGAGGCCGCCGACCGGGTCGGCCGCGCGCTGTCCGCGGCGGGCGGCGGACCGGACGTGCTCACCGCGGTCCTCTCCGACCGCAGCGCCTGGTTCGTCGCCACCGCGCTCGGTGTGCTCCGGTCCGGGGGCGGATACCTGGCCCTGGACGGCACGCTGCCGGCGGACCGGGCCCGCCGGATGCTGGCCGACAGCTCCACCCGCTTCCTGGTGGCCGCGCCGGAACTGCGCGAGCGGGCGGCGTCGATCACCACCGGCGGGCCCGCCGGCCTGACCCTGCTCCCGCTCGACCCGGCCCCGGGCCAGGCAGGCCACGGGGCGCCCGACCAGGCGCGGGCCTGGGATCCGCCGGAGCCCGGCGCCCGCCCCGACCGGCTCGCGTACGCCGTCTTCACCTCCGGCTCGACCGGCCGGCCCAAGGGCGTCCTGATTCCGCACCGCGGCCTGTCGAACCACCTGCTCGCGGTGGCCGAGCTGTACGGCCTGGACGAGCGCGACACGATGGCCTTCAACGCGCCCCTGACCTTCGACGTCTCGGTGTGGCAGGCCCTGACCATGTCGCTCGTCGGCGGCCGGGTGCACGTCCTCGGCGAGGACACCACCCGCGATCCGCTGGCGCTCGCCCGGTGCGTCGCCGAACAGGGCATCACCGTCCTGCAGATCGTGCCGCAGGTGCTCCGCGCGGTCCTGGACATGTGGGACCTCGACGACGCCTCGGTGCACCTGCTCAAGGGGCTCCGGTGGATGCTGGTGCACGGCGAGGAGCTCCCGCCCGACCTCGTCGACCGGTGGTTCGCGAGGCACCCCCGAATACCGCTCGCCAACGTGTACGGCCCGGCCGAGTGCTCGGACGACGTGTCGGTCTCGGTCATCACCGCGGGCGACGGGTTCCGGCGCGGCCGGGCCGCGATCGGCCGGCTGCTGCGCAACACGCGGGCGTACGTGCTGGACGAGTTCCTGCAGCTGCTGCCGGCCGGCGCGGTGGGCGAGCTGTACGTCGGGGGCGCCGGCCTGGCCCGCGGATACGCGGGCCGGCCGGACCTGACCGCCCAGCGGTTCGTGGCGAATCCGTTCGGCGCCGCCGGTGAACGGATGTACCGCACGGGCGATCTGGTGCGCTGGAACGCCGGCGGCGAGCTGGAGTTCCTCGGCCGGGTCGACCACCAGGTGAAGATCCGCGGCTTCCGGATCGAGCCGGGCGAGGTCCAGGCGGTCGTCGAGCAGGATCCGCAGGTGCGTCAGGCCTTCGTGGTCGCCCGGGAGGACCGTCCGGGCGACAAACGGCTGGTGGCCTATGTGGTGCCGGCGGGGGCCCCGGCGCTGGACGAGGCCGGGGTGCGGCGGCGGGTGGCCCGGGTGCTGCCGGAGTACATGGTCCCGTCGTTCTTCGTGGCGCTGGACGAGCTGCCGGTGACGGCCAACGGCAAGCTGGACCGCCGGGCGCTGCCGGCCCCCGACCTGTCGTCGGCCGTCGCGGGCCTGCCCCCGCGCACCCCGCGTGAGCAGGTCCTGTGCGGGCTGTTCGCCGAGGTGCTGGGCCTGCCCCGGGTCGGTGTCGAGGACGGCTTCTTCGACCTGGGCGGACACTCGATGCTCGCGATGCGGCTGCTGAGCCGGATCCGCGCGGAGCTGGGCCTGGAGGTCGGCGTCCGCGCGCTGATCGCGGCGCCCACCGTCGCCGGGCTCCTGGACGCCGCCCGGCAGCAGGGCGCGCCCGACGACTACGACGTACTGCTGCCCTTGCGCACCGGCACCAGCACCGGCACCGGCCCGCGCCCGCTGTTCTGCGTGCACCCCGCGACCGGGCTCGCCTGGAGCTATGCCGCGCTGGCGGAGCGACTGCCCGCGGAGGTCGCCGTGTACGGCCTCCAGGCCCCCGGGCTGGCGGCGGGTACGGAGCTCCCGAAGGACCTGGACGAGATGCTCGACCGGATGCTCGCGGAGATCCGCCGGGTCCAGCCCGCCGGACCGTACCGCCTGCTCGGCTGGTCGCTCGGGGGCACCATCGCCCACGCGCTGGCCGGCCGGCTGCAGGCCGACGGGGCCGGGACCGAGCTGCTCTGCCTCGTCGACGCGTACCCGAACGAGGTGTGGCCGTACCCGTCGTTCGCGACGCCCGAGCAGTGGGACGAGTTCAGCCTGCTGGCCACCCTGGCGCCCGGGGCGGTCGGCCGGGAGGAGGTGGAGCGCGACATCCGCGCGGCGCTGACGGAGCTGCGCCGCGCCGCGCGGGAGCGGCTCGGCCTCGACCCCGCCACCATGGCCAGGCTGGTCGCCGTGGGCGTCAACAGCAGCCGCCTGGTCGCGCGGCACCGGCCCCGCCGCGTCCGCGGCCGGACCGTCTTCTTCACCGCGGCGCTGGAACGCGGCGCGGCCCGCCCGTCTCCGCTGACCTGGTCGCCCTACCTCGACGGGTTCGAGAACCACGACCTCCCGTGCCGGCACGAAGAGGCGATGGACGCCGAACACCGAGGACGCATCGCCGAGATCATCACCGCCGAGCTGCTCCGCCGCTGACGGCCGAGCCCCACCGACAGACCGGAAGGCGAAGACCTCCATGACTGACCTGCTGGGCCCGGTGCACCGGGAATCCGCCGAATCCTCCCTCCGCCGGCGGTTCGAGGGCCGGCTCGTCGGACCGGACGACCCGGCGTACGACGAGGTCCGTGCGGTGTGGAACGGCATGCACGAGCGCCGGCCGAGCCTCGTCGCCCGCTGCTCGAACGCCGCGGACGTCGGTGCCGCACTGCGGTACGCCGCCGCGACCGGCCGCGCGGTGACCGTGCGCGGCGGCGGTCACAACGTCGCCGGCACCGCGGTCGCCGACGGCGCCGTCATGATCGACCTGTCGCTCATGCGCGGGGTCGACGTCGACCCGGGGGCCCGGATCGCCCGGGCGCAGGGCGGCTGCCTGCTGCGCGACCTCGACGCCGCCACGCTGGCCCACGGCCTGGCCTGTCCGGCGGGCGTGGTCTCGCACACCGGGCTGGGCGGTCTGGCCCTGGGCGGAGGGTACGGCTGGCTGGGCCGCAAGTGGGGCCTGACCTGCGATCATCTGCTGGCCGCCGAGGTGGTGCTCGCCGACGGCACGGTCGTCGAGGCCACCGAGGAGGAGCATCCCGAACTGCTCTGGGGCCTGCGCGGCGGCGGCGGGAACCTCGGCATCGTCACCCGCTTCACCCTTCGCCTGCGGCCGGTCGGCCCGGTGTCCTACCGGACGGGTGTCTTCCCGCTGAGCGAGGCGGCGGCGGCGCTCGCCGACTACCGGGCATTCGCCGAGGCCCAGGGCCCCGATCTGCATGCCGTCGGGGCGCTCAAGCACGCCGGCCGGCAGGACTGGATCCCGGCCGAACTGCGGGGCGCGCCCGCGCTGTTCCTCACCGCCGCCTGGTTCGGCGCCGAGGAGCTCGGTCCGGCGCGCACCGCGCCGCTGTTCGCGCGGGCCGCGCCCGGCGCCACCGCGTCCCGGGTGATGTCGTACGCGCAGCTGCAGGCGCTGGGCGACCACGGTGAACCGCACGGCAACCGCTACTTCACCAAGTCCTGCTACCTCACCGGCCTGTCCGCCGGTCCGGTCGGCCAACTGATCGGATCCGCGAGGGAGATGCCCTCACCCCGGTCCTCCGTCGACTTCGAGTACCTGCGCGGGGCGATCTGCGACGTGCCGGACGCGGACTCCGCCTTCCCGCGCCGGGACGCGCCCTACATCTGCACGGTGTCGGCCCAGTGGACCGATCCGGCCGAGGACGCGGCGAACGCGGCGTGGAGCCGGCGCGGCGTCGAACGGCTCGCCGACTGGCAGTTCGGCGGCGCCTACGTCAACTACCTGCAGGACGAGAAGCCCGGCAAGGTCGCCGAGGTCTACGGCGCGGCCCGCTACGAGCGGCTGGCGGCCGTCAAGCGCCGTTACGACCCGGACAACGTCCTGGCCGGCAACCAGAACATCCCTCCCGCGGCACACCCGCACGCCTAGAGAGAGGACCACCATGTCGCAGCTCGTCTCCGCCCAGCCGACCGTCACCGCTCCGGCCACCTTCGCACGCAACGAGCCGGGCGCCTTCCTGGCCGCCCTGCGCTCCCCCTGGTACGCGCTCATCGCCGACCTGCAGGACACGGTACTGACGACGACGGTCGCGTACGCGAAGTCACGCGGCCTCAAGGCGCTCTACCTGCCGCTGACCACGCGGACCATCACCTGCCCGTCGGGGCTGGGCAGCGACACCAGTCCGGTCCCCGTGACGGTCAACGGGGTCGACACGTATCTACCCGACTCCCTGCAGTTCCTCTTGGAGTACGGAAGCCAGATCGCCACCGAGGGCGGGTACACCATCATGCCCTCGTTCCGGAACGAGATACCGGACAAGACCCATCTCGGCCAGTTCACGCACAGCGAGGCGGAGTTCCCGGGCGGGCTCGACGATCTGATCGACTACGTCGAGGGCTACGTCAAGGCCCTGGCCGGCGCCGTCCTGGACCAGCACGGCGGCCGGCTCGCCGGGGCGCGCGGCGACATCTCGCACCTGGAACGCATGGTGACGGCCGGTCACTTCGCGCGGCTCACCTTCGACGAGGCCGCCCGGCTGCTGGCCGACGAGCCCGGCTGCGTCGAAGACGAGGGCGAAGGGCGCAGCCTCACCCGCAAGGGCGAGCACCAACTGATGTCCAGGGTCGGCGAGTTCCTGTGGGTGACGCACTTCGACCACCTGACCGTCCCGTTCTACCAGGCCTTCGGGGACAGTGAGGGCAGGACGGCCCGCAACGCCGACCTGCTCTTCGGCATGGGAGAGGTCGTCGGCTCGGGCGAACGGCACACCGGGGGCGAGGAGGTGCGCAAGGCGCTGGCCATGCACAACGTTCCGGAACACGACTACGCCTGGTACGTGGACATGAAGGAGCAGATGCCGCTGCGGACGTCCGGCTTCGGCATGGGCGTCGAGCGGTTCCTCATGTGGGTCCTGAACCACGACGACATCCGCGACATCCCGCTGGTCTCCCGGGTCAACGAGCCCGGCGCGTGGCCCGACGCCGTCATCCGGCCGTAGCCGGCGCCCCTCTCCCCGACCACCGCCCGCTCCGCCCCGTTCCGCCCCGCGCCGCGCCTCCGCGCGGCCACCCCACCGGCGGTGCGGCACGACAACGAAATCAGGTGTGCCATGGCCCCAGAGCCCCTCTCCCTCCTGTGCCTGCCGCATGCCGGTGCGGGCGCCGGCTTCTTCTGGAAGTGGCGGCAGCAGGCGCCGCCCGGTCTGCGGCTGGTGCCGCTGCAACTGCCCGGTCGCGAGGAGCGGACCGACGAGGAGCCGCACCGCGAAGTGGCCGACGCGGTGCGCGCCCTGCTGCCCGAGGCGACCGCCGCCGTCGCGGGCAGCCCTCGGATCGCCCTGTTCGGGCACAGCCTGGGCGCCGTCCTCGCCTACGAGCTGGGGCGGGCACTGGAGGAGCGGACCGAACTGCCGGTCGCCCACGTCTTCGTGAGCGGATCTCCCGCGCCGGACCGGGGGCGCGCCCGGCAGGCGGCCGCGCTGGACGACGACGAGTTCCTCGCGCGGGTGGAGGAGCTGGCCGGCTACCGCCATCCGGCCTTCGAGTCCGCCGAGTTCCGGGAGCTGCTGCTGCCGACGCTGCGCGCGGACGTGGCGATGCACGAGGCGTACCGGCCGCCGTCCGACGCTCCGATCCAGGCTCCGATCACCTGCCTGCGCGGCGACGGCGACGCGCTGGTCCCGGAGCGGGACGCGCTGCGGTGGGACGCGGCCACCCACGGTCCCTTCAGCTACGCCGAGTTGCCGGGCGGACACATGTACCTCGCCGACTCCGCCGCCCCGGTCGTCGGCCTGATCGCGGAAACCCTCGGCTGCGACCGGCGGCAGCCCGCCGCAGCCGGGCCCGGGACGGGGGCCGGTGACACATGCGGCTAGCGGGCAAGACCGTCGTGATCACCGGTGCCGGGCGCGGACTGGGCCGGATGTGCGCGGTGCGCTTCGCCGGGCAGGGGGCGGACCTCGTGCTGGTGGACACCGGCGGGGACATCCCGGGCGTGCCCTACCCCCTGGCCACCGAGGACCAGTTGGAGCGCACCGCCCAGCTCTGCCGGCAGGCGGGCGCCGGCACCCTGAGCGTGCTCGCCGACGTGCGCGACACCGCCGCCGTCACGGCGGCCGTCGATGCCGCCCTGCGCCGCTTCGGCCGGATCGACGTCCTGGTCAACAACGCCGGCATCGCCGCGCCCTCCGGCAAGCCCGTCCACGCCATCGCGGACGACGAGTGGCAGCTGATGCTGGACGTCGACCTCTCCGGCGCGTGGCGGATGATCCGGGCGGTCGCCCCCGGCATGGTGCGGCAGCGCGGCGGCAGCATCGTCAACATCGCGTCCACCGCCGGTCTGGTGGGGTACCGGCACTTCGCGGCCTATGTCGCCGCGAAGCACGCGCTGGTCGGCCTCACCAAGGCCGCCGCGCTGGACCTGGCCCCGATGCGGGTCCGGGTCAACGCCGTCTGCCCCGGATCGGTGCGGGACGCGACGCACGTCGAGGGCCGGATGCTGTCCGAGATCGCCCGCTGCCTCGACGTCGGTCCCGACGAGTACGAGCAGGCCTTCGTCACGGCGCAGCCCATGAACGCGCTCGTGGAGCCGGAGGACGTGGCGGACGCCGCCCTCTGGCTGGCCGGTGACGAGTCCCGGCAGGTGACGGGCACCACCGTCGCCGTGGACGGCGGATTCTCCGCGCGATGAGCGAGACCTGGACACGGCCGATTCGGATGGAGACATGACTGATCAGCCTGGACCCCGGAGCGGGGTCGACACCGTCCTCGGCGACGACGCCGGACACGGCATCGTGCTGCGGCTCACCGACGCCGGGCGGATCGGCGCGGCGCAGGCCGCCGTCGACCGGGCCAACACGCCGGCCGCGGCGCGGGACGCGGGCAGCTTCTGGGTCCAGTGGGCCGGGGCCGGATCCGCGTCCCCGCTCGCCGCCCGGCTGCGGCAGCGGGAGGCGGACCGTCCGCTGAGCCCCGACGACCCCGGGCTCCGGGTGGTGCTGATCCGCTACCCCGACGGCGCCGCCGACCTCGTCGTGGTGGCCCGCCGCGGTGTGCTCGACCACGCGGGCCTGCGGGTCCTCGCGTACGCGCTGACGACGGCGGGCTGCGACGCGGTGGCGCTCGCGGGCAGGTTGCGGCGGTCGTCCGCGCCCGGCGCGACCGGCTGGTCGCCCGCGCCCGCACCGCCGTGGGGTCTGGCCGACGACCCGACCGGAGGGCCGGAGCAGGCCCTGCCGACGGGTGTGTTCGCCCCGGAGGTGGTGGTGGCCGCGACCGCCGTGGCGCTCTCCCGGTACGAGCGCGGCTCCACGGTGCGCCTCGCGGTGGTGTCCACCGAGCCGGCCGGGCTGAAGCCCGGCGCCAGGGTGATCCGGCTGACCCTCGGTGACGACCTGCCGCTGACCGGGCTGCTCGACCAGGTCCGGGCGGCGCTGGACGGCCCGGGCGAGCCGGCGGTGGGCGAGTTCCCGCCGGTCTGCCTCGTCCTGACCGGTCCGGACCCGGACGAGCGGTACGTCCCCCTCCCGCCGGACGCCGCGCCCCTCGTCCAGATCTGGCAGAGCCGTGCGGATCTGCTGTCCCTGTCGGGGCAGACCCACGACGCCCGGATCCACCCGGCCGTCGCGGACGCCTTCGCCCGGCACACGGCACGGCTGGCCGCGCAGGTGACCGCGGCATCGGCCGCCCGGCCGGCCGGCGGTCCGCCCGGGCGGACCGTCGGTGATCTCGCCCTGCTGGACGCTGCCGACACGGCCCTCGCCCTGGATCTCGGCCGCGGCCCGCGCCGCACCCCGCCCCCCGGTGCCGCCGTCCACCAGGTGGTCGAACGGCTCGCCCGGGAACAACCCGACGCGGTCGCGGTCGGCGACGGCACCCGGAGCCTCACCTACCGGGAGCTCGACGAACTGGCGACCGCGTGGGCGCGCGTCCTCGTGGACCGCGGCGCGGGCCCCGGGCGGTTCGTCGGCGTGTGCCTGAAGCGCACCGTCGATCTGGTGACGGCGCTGCTCGCCGTCCTCAAGTCCGGTGCGGCCTATGTGCCGTTGGATCCGCAGTCCCCCGACGAACGCCTCCGCCACATCGCCGGGGACGCGGAACTCGCGCTGGTCGTCACCACTCTGTCGGGCTTTCCGGCCGGCGACGGCACCCCGGTGCTCGGGCCCGGGGCGCTCACCGCGGCGGCCCCGGCCTCCTCGGGCACCGAGCTGCCCGAGGTCGGGTCCGGCGACCAGGCCTACGCCGTCTACACCTCGGGGACGACCGGACGGCCGAAGGGGGTGGTGGTCGCCCACGGCAGCGTCCTGGCGCTGCTGGACGCGACCGCCGAGGACCTCTCCCTCGGCCCCGACGACGTGTGGACCTTCTTCCACTCCGCCGCCTTCGACTTCTCCGTGTGGGAGATCTGGGGCTGCCTGCTCACCGGGGGGCGCCTGGTCGTCGTGCCGTACCTGGTGTCCCGGTCCCCGGAGGAGTTCCACGCCCTGCTGCTGCGCGAGGGCGTCACGGTGCTGAGCCAGACGCCGTCGGCGTTCGCCGGGCTGCTCGACGCGGACGCGCGGGCCGCCGGTCCCGCCCCCCGGCTGATCGTGTTCGGCGGGGAGGCGTTCGACCCCCGCCTGGTGCGCGGCTGGTTCGGCCGGCACCCCGACAGCCGGTGCCGCCTGGTCAACATGTACGGGATCACCGAGACGACGGTGCACGTCACCGCCCGGACCGTACGGTCCTGGGACCTGCACACCCGGACCCAGCGCGTCGGCCGGCCGATCGCCGGCTGGTCGGTGTCGGTCCGGGACGACCGGGGGCGGCCGCTGCCTCCGGGCGCCGTCGGCGAGATCTTCGTCGGTGGCGCGGGGCTCGCGCTGCGCTACCTCAACCGGCCGGAGCTGACCGGGGAACGGTTCCCCCTGGACCGTTTCAGCGGCGAGCGGGTCTACCGCAGTGGCGACCTGGGGCGGCTCCGGCTCGACGGCTCGCTGGACTGTGTGGGCCGGCTCGACGAGCAGGTCAAGATCCGCGGCTTCCGGATCGAGCTGGGCGAGGTCCGCTCGGTCCTGCTCGACGACGCCGGGGTGGTGGACGCCGCGGTGCTCGTCGAGGGGCAGGACGACGGGCCGGCGCACCTGCGCCTGGTGGGTTACCTGGTGCTCGCGGCGGGTGCGACGACGGCCGAGGTACGCCGGCGGATCACCACGATCCTCCCGGACTACATGGTGCCGGCCGAGCTGCTCGCTCTTCCGTCACTGCCGCTGACCCTGAACGGCAAGCTGGACCGGTCCGCCCTGCCGCGCGCCCGCGGCCCGCTGCCGGGGTGGTCCGGCGGGGGCCCCCCCCCCCCCCCCCCCCCCCCCGCCCCCCGCCCCGGGGGGGGGGGGGCCCCGGGGGGCCCCCCCCCGCCCCCCCCCGGCCCCGCGGACCCGGCTGCGGCGATGCTGGCCGTCTGGCGCACGGTGATCGGCTCCGACCTCGGCCCGGACGACCACTTCTTCGAGGTCGGCGGCAACTCGCTGCTCGCCGTGCGGCTGCTCACGGCGGTGCGGGACGCGGGCTTCGGCTCGGTGAGCCTGCGGGAGTTGTACGCGCACCCCAGTCCGGCGGCCCTCGCCGCCGGTCTGAGCGCCCCGGCCACCCCGTCGGCCGCGTCCGGCCCCGCCGCCCGCGGGTGAGAACCGGTTCCGGCCCCGCCGCGCGTGCGGCGGGGCCGGACGGTTCCTCGGCAGGTCCCGTCAGCGGTGCCCGGACCGGGGGCCGGGCTCCCAGAGCGTGGCGAGGTAGTCGATACCGGCCTTCACGCTCTCGTTCCGGGTCTCGAAGGCGATGATGCCCTTCCAGTCCCGCGCCCGGATGGTGTCCGTGATCGCCCGCATCGACAGGGTGCCCTCGTCGAGGGCGAGATGCGCGTCCTGGTCCCCGCTGTTGTTGCTCAGCGACAGGGCCGCTATCGACGACGCGAACTGCTCGAACGCCGGCACCGCGAGCGACTGGTTGACGTTCGCATGGCCGACATCCAGGATGAATCTGATCCCGGGAATCGCGGCGAGGGCCGCGGCGAAATCGGACTCCCTGGTGAAGACGTACGAGAACGGACGGTATTTCGGGTAGTAGGAGAGGTTCTCCAGCCAGACCGTGACGCCGCGTTCGCCCGCTTCCCGGACGACCACGGAAAGCAGGGAGAGGAACCGCTCCAGTGCGGCATCGCGCTGTGCCTTCGTCGGCCGGGGCTCGACGAAGGCGCCCCCGTGCACGATCAGCGCGGTGGCCTCCAGGCGCGCCGCCAGGTCGATCTCGCGTCGCAGGTACTGCAGGCTCGCCGCCTGGATCTCCGGGATCTCCGAGGCCAGCGGTGCCCGGAAGTTTCCGTGCAGGAGGGGCGCGAGCCCGTGCTCCGCGGCGGCCGCCACCAGGTTCCGGGCACGGCTCTCGGACCAGTTGTGCGGCATGTCCGACAGCAGACTCGCATCGATGTACCAGTGGCTGCACCCCTCCTCGTGTGCCGCCGTCAGTCCGTCCTCGGCGGCCAGGTAGCGCTGGACGGCGACGCCGGCGACAAAGGGCAGGGACCGCGTTTCATGCGAGCTTTTCACATTGCACCCACCTCGGGAGAATCTGGCTTTTCTTGCGGGGCCACCCATTTCACATGCCCGGCCACCAACAAATGCGGCAGGAATGGGGAAAAACCGTGCCAGCAGTCTAAGCACGCCGATCGCCGGGAAGGCGGCACAACCAGCGGCAGATGAGGGGAAGTTCACCGCACCGCACCGCACCGCCCCGCCCCGCCCCGCACCGCCCCGCCCCGCCACCGCCGGGCCACCGGGCCTGCCCCAACGGGCCGCCCGCCACCGACCGGTAGCCACCCGGACGATCAACTCCCAAGCCACCAAAGGAAAATACGTCGCTCACTCCCGCCACGACGGGCTACGGTGTAGCCTCCGACCACCAGGTGATCTCCGGTCTTCGCACACGGACGACACACGGCGGGGGCCGCCGAACCACTCAAACGGGGGAGGGGTATTGGTTCCGCACGACGACGGGTTCATCGAGCACGGCCACAGCCCGGCCGGCCCGACGGCAGACCGCGGCCTACGCCTGCGCCTGCGCAGAGCGACGGCGGTCCGAAGAACGAGAGCGGCCCGGGCCTGCGCCCCGCGCGCGTGAGCGACCGCCGCGAACCCCCACCGGGCCGGCCCCAACACCCCCTCCCGGCCCCGGGATCCCGCTCGGCGCAGACCTCCCGCTCCCCCGTACCGACACGGCGCGGCGCCTCCCCGACCGGGAGCCCGCGCTCCGCCCGGGGCACACCGGCCCCAGCGGCCTCCCCACCTCCTGCACCCGGCGTTGGCACGTCAGGCGCCACCCGGCCGTCATCCACGACCATGACGGCCGGCCGACCAGAGAAGGACCCCCTGATGGAGCGATCGCGATCCGGCGTCGGTGGTGAGGACTTCGGACAACAGCTCCGGAAGTACCGTCAACGCTCCCGGCTCACCCAGACCGCGCTGTCCAACCTCTCCGCCGTCAGCGTGCGCGCCCTGCGCAATCTGGAGCAGAGTCAGGTGGCACTGCCACGCCCGGACACCGTGCGTCTGCTGGCGGACGCTCTGCGGCTGACCGCCCAGGAGCGCGTCTCGTTCGAGCTGGCGGCCGGCTGCGAAGCGGGCGGAGCGCTGTTCGAGGCGCTCGTCATGCCGGCCATCGCCAACGCGCGGCCGCTCCACGGGCGGGAGTGGGAGGTGAACACGATCGTCCGGCGGGTGCTGAGCGAGCACGAGCGCATCACCGCCGTGACCGGCTTCGGCGGCGTCGGCAAGACGCACCTGGCCGTGGCCGCGGCCCAGGCCCTCCACGCGCAGGCGGCCATGCCCACCGTCTGGGTGCCGCTGCGGCAGACGCCCGGCGGCCTCTCCGCGGGGGCGGCGACCCACCGCCGGGCCGGCAGTCCGCACCGGGCCCGGTCCCTCCGGGTGGAAGGGATGCTGACACGCGACGGCGAGAACCTCGACCAGCTCGTCCGGCTGGTCGAGGACCGGTCCGTCCTGCTGGTCCTCGACGGGAACGACGTGGGCCAGGTCCCGCGCGACACCCTGCGGACGCTGATGTGCGAATGTCCGAGACTGCAGATCCTGGAGACCGCGCGGACCCCGCAGGGATCGCCCGAGGAGTACCAGCTCGCACTGCGCCCGCTCACCCTCGCGGCGGCCACCGCACGCCCGGAGGAGATCACCACCGCGCCGGCCATGGCGCTGCTGCTCGAACTGATCACCGATCTCCAGCCCGGCTTCGACCCCGACACCACCATTCTGCGGATGCTCACCGAGATCTGCCACCGGCTGGACGGCCTGCCGAGAGCCCTGGAGGCGGCCGCCTCCTGGTTCACGATCGTCTCGGCGGACGAACTCCTCGGCATGGCCCGCAACGAGCCGCTGCTGCTCGCCACGCATCCCGGGGACCGCGCCGACGCGGTGGCGATGGTGCGGGACGCCGTGCTGGCGCAGCCGCTGCCCTACCGCAACCTCCTCACCCGCCTCTCGAACCGGCCCTGCCCGTGGACGGTCGAGACGGTGGTCGCGTACCTCGGCATGCCACGGGCACAGGCCGCACGCGCGGTCTACGCTCTGCTGCAGTGCGGGCTCATCACCAGAGTGACGTCACCCGTCGAACAGCGGGTGGGCTTCACCGTGCTCAACGCCGTCCGGGCCTATCTGCGGAGCATGCGCGAAACCGCCGGCCAGGCCACGGCGGGGCAGCGCAGATGGCCCCGGTCCAAGGACTGCTCGACGGCGAAAGCCCTGCCGCGGCTCCCGGACCGGCAGTTGAGCGGCAGTTCACCCGCGCCCGTCGAGGACCGACCCAGACAGCTGGCACTGTAGACCGCGAGCCCGGACAGGTGCCACCCGAACAAGGCAGGACGAATCAGTGACCCAGCCGGCAACACCGCAGGCCGTCATGGCAAGGCCGAAGGACTCGCTCTGGCGGAACAAGAACTTCATGCTGCTGTGGTTCGGGCAGGGAGCGGGAACACTCGGTCCACGGATCGCGATCATCGCCCTGCCTCTCCTGGCGCTCGACGTCCTGCATGCCAGCACCTTCCAGGTCTCCCTGCTGACGTCGCTGAGCTGGCTTCCCTTCGCGCTGTTCTCGTTGCCGGCCGGCGTGATCGCGGAGCGGCTGGACCAGCGGAAGATCATGATCTTCTGCGATGTCGCCCGCATGCTGCTGATCCTCTCGGTCCCCCTGGTCGCCCTGGCCGACCGGCTGAGCCTGTTCTACCTGTACGCCGTCACCAGCGTGTCCGGCGTGCTGACCGTCCTGTTCACGGTCGCCTACCGCACCCAGCTGCCGAAACTGGTGAAGAGCACCCAACTGGTCGACGGCAACGGCAAGCTCGGCATGTGCGAGTCCCTCGCGGAGCTGATCGGGCCCGGCCTGGGCGGCACGCTGGTCGGGCTGGTCGGCGCCTCGCGCACGCTGTTCGCCAACGTCCTGACGTACGCCCTCAGCGCCCTGACCCTGGGCATGATCCGCGTCCCGAAGTCCGCGTCCGACGCACCGGGCGGTTCGAACCGCGTGTCCTTCAAGTCGGCCATGGGCGAGGGGCTCACGTTCGTCCGCCGGGAGCCCGTCCTCCGCAGGCTGCTGATCTGCACCAGTGTGACCAACTTCTTCGTGACGGCGACGTACTCGATCGCGGTCACCTTCATGCTGCGCGGCCTGGACGCGTCCCCGGCCGCCGTCGGTCTGGTGTTCACCCTGGGTTCCGTCGGCGGCCTGCTCACCGGCGCCTTCGCCCGGCAGATCTCCGACCGGGTGGGCTCCGCGCGCATCATCTGGGTCGCCATGCTGGTACCCGGCCCGCTGTACCTGCTGATGCCGCTGGCGATGGCGGGCTGGGGCATCGTGCTGTACGCCGTCGGCCTGGCCGCCCTGTCGGCCAACTCCACCCTGTTCAACACCGCGTCGATCTCCTACCGGCAACTGGTCTGCCCGCCCGACCTGCTGAGCCGGGTGAGCGCGGTCTACCTCTGGATCGCCTACGGTGTCATCCCGCTCGGCTCCCTGTTCGGCGGGGCGCTCGGCGCCTCGATCGGGCTCCGGCCGACCCTGCTGGTCTGTGTTCTGGGGATGTGGAGCGCCTCGCTGTTCGTGGTGTTCTCGCCCCTTCGCACCATGCGTGACGTGCCGGTTCCCGTCACCGCGCTCAGCTAGCCACCGATCCTTCGGCCACGCTCCCGCCGCCGTTCCCCGTGGCATGACGCAGGCCGACTACCGAAGGGACATGACGGGCATGGCGGAACCGCCGAAGGACCTCGTCCGCACACCGCCGGCCGACTTCCCCGCGGCCGACTCCCCCGCGGCCGGACCGGTCGACCCGGCGGACCCGGCCGACATCCTGCTGGCCGTGTTCAAGGAGCATCTCGCCGTCGAGCAGATCGACCGGGACAGCAGGTTCTACGCCCTCGGCGGGGACTCGCTGATCGCGGTGCGTGTGGTCAACGCCGCGCGCGCCCGGGGAATCCCGGTCTCGCTACGGGATCTGATGGTCCATCAGACCGTTCGGGGCGTGATCGGCTCGCCCGCCGTGGTCGAGGCGCTGGCCGCCGGCGGCGGCGCCGACCGGAGCACCGCGGCGGAGACCGCCTTCTCCCTCCTCGACCCGGCGGACCGCTCCCTGGTCCCGGCGGGCGTGGTGGACGCCCTGCCCGCCTCG
The DNA here is from genome assembly GCF_044755565.1 of Kitasatospora sp. NPDC092286. NCBI lineage: Bacteria > Bacillati > Actinomycetota > Actinomycetes > Kitasatosporales > Streptomycetaceae > Kitasatospora > Kitasatospora sp. NPDC092286. The sequence continues at coordinate 106,696 of NZ_JBIVRD010000003.1, forward strand.
GCCCTCCAGGTCGGCATGCTCTATCTCTGCGAGACCAGCCAGGATCCGCTGCTCTACCACATCATGCACGGCTGGGAGGTGTGCGCGCCCTTCGACGAGAGCTGCTTCCGGACCGCCCTCGCGGAGCTCGGCCGCCGCCACCCGGCCCTGCGGACCTCCTTCGACCTCGGCGAACTCTCGGAACCGGCACAGCTGGTGTGGGAGCGGGCCGAACCGGCCCTGAGCGTCGACCGGGCCGCGGACGCCGGGAAGGCCGAGGCGCTGGTCCGCGACTGGCGTGACCGCCGGGCCGACACACCGCTCGACTGGCAGTCCCCGCCGCTGTTCCACTGCCAGGTGGTGGCCCTGCCGGCGTCCTTTCACGTCGCGCTCGCGGCACACCACGCCATTCTGGACGGCTGGAGTTTCAGCCGGCTGGCCGTGGAGCTGATGACCCTCTACCACCTCGGGCTCGGCGGTCAGGGCGTCGAACTGCCCGGGCTCGCACCGGACGTGCAGCGCGACTTCATCGCCGCCGAGCGCGCGACGGCGGGCTCGGCGGCGGCGGCCGACCACTGGTTCGGACAGGCGAACGTTCCCGCGCTGCTGTTCGGCGCGGCGGCCTCCGGCCGGGTCCCCGATCCGCGGGAGCGCTGCGAGACCGCCCTCGACCCGGAGCTCGTGGGCGCCCTGTCCGCCGTGGCCCGGATGCTCGGCGTCCCGGTGAAGTCCGTCGCGCTCGCCGCCCACGCCCGGGCCCTGGGGAGCTGGACCGGACGCGAGCACGACGTCGTCACCGGTGTCGTGTTCAACACCCGCCCGGAGAGCGCCGGTTCGGATCTGGCGGCCGGGCTCTTCCTCAACACCCTGCCGATCCGCTTCACGACGGTGGACGACACCTGGACGGGTCTCATCAGCGCGGCGGCCACCGCCGAGCGGGAGGGCGCCCCGTACCAGGCCTACCCCCAGGCCAGGGTCGTGGAGCGGCTCGGCCGCCCGGCCTTCGACGTCACCTTCAACTTCATGAACTTCCACGCCTACCAGGAGCTCGACCGCCTGGCGTCGCTGCCCACCCGCGGCTGGTGGCGCCGGGGCAAGCCCAGCTTCCCGTTCCACGTCAATGTCGAGATCACCGGCACCGACGGCCAGATACGGATCGGCTTCGACCCGGCCTTCGTGCCGCGGACCGCCGCGGAGGCCTACGCGGACCTCCTGCGGCAGTCACTGTCCGCGCTGGTGGCGAACCCGGTCAGCCCGGCCGCCCCGCCCGGGCCACCCAGGCCATCGGCGCCATCAGCGCCGTCTGCACCGCCCGCACCGAACGATCGGGGGATATGAGCGATGGCCGACGCCTCTCGGACCCGCTTCGCCGTGCTGTACGACGCGGGCGCGGTTCCCGCCGGGGAGATCGGTGCGGGCCTGGCCGACCTGGGCGACATCGTCTTCCTGGTGCCGCCGGAGTCCGCGCACGTGGACCAGCTCCGGCCGGTGATGGACCTGCTGGGCGAGGTCCGCACGCTCACCGGGGACACCGCGGCGGACACGGAGCTCGTACGGGAGATCGCTCCGGACGCGATCCTCACCTTCTGCGAGGAGATGATCCGCCCGGCCGCCGAACTCGCCGCCGCCGCAGGGCTTCCCGGTCAGTCGGTACGGACCGCCCGGCTCTTCACCGACAAGGGCGGGCAACGCCGCGCCCTGAGGGAAGCGGGCGTCGACACCACACGCACCCACGTGGTGGAGGACCTCGCGGACTGGCCCACCGCCCTCGGGGCGGTGGGCCTGCCCGCGATCGTCAAACCGGTGACCGGTTCGCGGAGCCGGGACGCCTACGCCATGTGGTCACCGCAGGACGCCCGCACCGTCCGGTCCCGGCTCGCGGACCTCGCCGCCGGCGGGTCGTGGTCCCCCTTCATCATCGAGGAGTTCCTCCCGGGCCGGCCCAGCGAGCCGTTCGGCGACTACGTGTCGGTCGAGAGCGTCTGCACCTCCTCGGGCATCACCCACCTGGTCCTCACCGGCAAGACCCCGGTCATGCCACCGTTCCGGGGGACGGGGCGGATCTGGCCCAGCCACCTGCCGGGCACCGAGGAACAGGAGATCTTCGACCTCGTCACCCGGGCACTGGAGGCCGTGGGATCCGACTTCGGCTTCGCCCACACCGAGCTGAAGCTCACCCCCGAGGGGCCGCGCATCATCGAGCTCAACGGGCGGATCTCCGGCCATGTGAACATGATGGCCCGCGAGTCCTGCGGGCTGGATCTGGTGCGCGTCGGGGCGCTGCTGGCACTCGGCGAGAAGCCCTGGCTGCCGACCTTCGACTTCGGCGGCAGGGTCCACTTCCAGTACAACAACCTCGCACCGCTGCTCCCCTGCCGGCTGGACGCCGTCCACGGAGCCGAGACCGTCCGGGGGCTGCGGGGGGTGACCGCCTACCGCAACTTCGTCCGTCCGGGCGACCGACTGCCCGGCGGCTCGGCGACGCTGACCCTGGACACCATCTCGGGTGTGGGCGACAGCCATGCGGCGGTGGCGCGCACCATCGACGAAGCCCGCTCGGCGCTCACCTTCGAGTTCCGCTTCGCGGACGGCGTCCGCCGGATCAACGGCCTGGACCTGCCGCGACATTGAGACGGGCCGGGCACCGGGCGCTACTCCACGGTCACGCTCTTCGCCAGGTTGCGCGGCTTGTCGACGTCCCGCTTCAGCGCCACCGCCGCGTGGTACGCGAGCAGTTGGAGCGGGATGTTGAGGAGCAGCGGGTCGAGCTCGGGCTCGCTCCTGGGGACGAGGATGCAGTGGTCGGCGAGCTTCGCCTCGGGCCTGCGGTGGGCGACGGCCAGCACCCGGCCGGAGCGGGCCTTGATCTCACCGAGCGTGGTGAGGTTCTTGTCGAGCAGCTCGTCGTCGGGCACCAGGGCGACGGTCGGCAGCGCGGAGCTGATCAGGGCGAGCGGGCCGTGCTTCAACTCGCTCGCGGGGTACGCCTCGGCGTGGACGTAGGAGATCTCCTTGAGCTTCTGCGCGCCCTCCCGCGCGACGGGGTAGCCGCGGACCCGGCCGATGAACATCATGCCCTCGGACCGCGCGTACTCGGCGGCGAGTTCGGCGATGGCGTCGTTCTGCGTGAGGATCTCCCGGATCTGCCCGGGCAGCGCCTTCAGACCGGCCACGATGCGGCGGCCGTCGGCGGGCGAGAGGTCGTGGATGCGCCCGAAGTGCAGGGCGAGCAGCGCGAAGGCGACCACCGTCGAGGTGAAGGCCTTGGTCGAGGCGACCGAGATCTCCGGGCCCGCGTGCAGGTAGATGCCGCCGTCGCACTCGCGCGCGATGGCGCTGCCGACGGTGTTGACGACGCCCAGCACCCGGCCGCCCTTGCGCTTGATCTCCTGGACGGCGGCCAGCGTGTCGTAGGTCTCGCCGGACTGGCTGACCGCGACGTACAGGGTGTCCGCCTCGATCACCGGGTTGCGGTAGCGGAACTCGGAGGCGGGCTCGCTGTGCGCGGGGATCCGGGCCAGCTCCTCGATCAGCTGGGCGCCCATCTCACCGGCGTAGTAGGCGGAACCGCAGCCGAGGATCTTGACCCGGCGGATCTCGCGCAGCTCGCGGGCGTCCAGGTTGAGGCCGCCGAGGTGGGCGGTGGCGAACCGCTCGTCGAGCCGGCCGCCGAGGGTGCGCTCGACCGAGCCGGGCTGCTCGTGGATCTCCTTGAGCAGGAAGTGCTCGTAGCCGCCGGTGTCGTAGGAGTCGGTCTCCCAGTCCACGGTGGACGGCTGGCGGTGCGTGGTGCGGGCGTCCTCGGTGAAGGTGCGGAAGCCGTCGGCGCGGACGGTGGCCAGCTCGCCGTCCTCCAGGTGGACGACCTGCCGGGTGTAGCGGACCAGCGCCGAGACGTCGGAGGCGGCGAACATCTCCTTCTCGCCGATGCCGAGGACGATCGGGCTGCCGTTGCGGGCGACCACGATGCGGTCGGGCTGGGCGGCGTCGAGCACGGCGATGCCGTAGGTGCCGACCACCCTGCCGAGCGCGGCGCGCACCGCGTCCTCCAGCTCGGCCCCGGCCGCGGCGTGGGCGGCGATCAGGTGGGCGAGCACCTCGGAGTCGGTCTCGGAACGGAAGACGGCGCCGTCGGCGGTGAGCCTGGCGCGCAGCTCGTCGGCGTTCTCGATGATGCCGTTGTGGACGACGGCGATCCGGTCGGCGTTGTCCAGGTGCGGGTGGGCGTTGGCGTCGCTGGGTTCGCCGTGGGTGGCCCAGCGGGTGTGGCCGATCCCGGTGGTGCCCTTGAACCGGGCGGGCACGGCGGCGGCGAGGTCGGCGACCCGGCCCTTGGTCTTGCGGACCTTCAGACCGCCGGTGCGGCCGGTGACGGCGACGCCGGCCGAGTCGTAGCCGCGGTACTCCAGCCGGGCCAGCCCCTCCAGCAGAAAGGGGGTCGCGTCCTTGGGGCCGATGTAGGCCACGATTCCGCACATCTGGGTGGACTCCTTCACGAGGCGGGAAGAGGCGGGGGAAGCGGGCGGCCGGCGGTCAGCCGTAGACCATCCGGCGCAGCTGGCGGGCCGAGAGCCCGGGCGCGGCGACCCGCCTGGCGGGCAGTTCCTCGGCCAGCCGGGCGAAGATCCGCTCGTTGGTCAGGCCGCGCGCCTGCAGCTCACCGTGGCGGCGCCGGACGTACTCCTCGGTCGTCTCGGAGAAGTACGCCAGGACCTCCGCCACGACCCGCGCCGCCTCCCTGGGCCCGAGCGGGCTGGTCCGGGTGAGGTGGGCGAGCAGGTCTTCGTGAGGGTGCGGTGAGCTGGACACGAGCCAGGAGCCTAGGCCGCGACCGGCGGCGAAACCAAAGATCTTGCCCGAATCCGGGCAGATCTCGGGGCTTTCGGCTCAATCGGGACCCGGAGTCGGTTCACCCCCTTCTCGCCCCACCCTTGTAGCGACCCCAGGTGGCGACGTAGCGTGATTCTCCGCATACGGATCGCAGACGCGTATCGGGAGACCGGAGGCTTGCAGATGTGCGGGATCACCGGATGGGTCGCCTTCGACCGCGACCTCACCGCCGAACGTCCGGTACTGGACGCGATGACGGCCACCCAGTTCTGCCGCGGCCCGGACGCCGGCGGAGTCCACCTGGAGCGGCACGCCGCACTGGGCCACCGCCGCCTCGCGGTGATCGACATCGAGGGCGGCACCCAGCCGATGACGGTCGAGCACGACGGCCGGGCCCTGGCCGTGCTCACCTACAGCGGCGAGGTCTACAACCACCGCGAGCTGCGCGCGGAGCTGGAGGCGACCGGGCACCGCTTCCACACCCGCAGCGACACCGAGGTCGTGCTGCACGCCTACCTCGAATGGGGCGAGGGCCTGGCCGAGCGGCTGAACGGCATGTTCGCCTTCGCCGTCTGGGACACCCGCAGCGAGGAGCTGCTGCTGGTCCGCGACCGGATGGGCATCAAGCCGCTGCACTACTGCCCCACCCCGGACGGCGTGATCTTCGGTTCCGAGGCCAAGGCCGTGCTCGCCCACCCGGCGGTCCGGCCGGTGGTGGACCTCGACGGCCTGCGCGAACTGCTCGCCGTCACCAGGACCCCGGGGCGGACGATCTACCGGGGCATCGCCGAGGTCCGGCCGGGCCACGTGGTCCGGATCCGCCGCACCGGGATCTCCGTCCGCCGCTACTGGGCCCTGGAGGCCCGCGAACACACCCACAACCTGGAGACCACCGTCGCGACCGTCCGCGCCCTGCTGGACGACATCGTGCACCGCCAGCTGGAGGCGGACGTACCACTCTGCTCGCTGCTCTCCGGCGGCCTCGACTCCAGCACCGTCACCGCGCTGGCCGCCAGGGCGCTGCGCGAGGCCGGCGCCGGCCCGGTGCGCTCCTTCGCGGTGGACTTCGTCGGCCAGACCGAGCACTTCCAGGCCGACGAGACCCGCCCGACCCCGGACCGGCCGTACGCCCGGCTGCTGGCCGACCACGTCGGCGCCGACCACAGCGTCATCGAACTGGACAGCGCCGCGCTCACCGACCCGGCGCAGCGGGCCGCCGTGCTGCGCGCCCGGGACGCGCCGGGCGGCTTCGGCGACATGGACACCTCCCTGCTGCTGCTCTTCCGCAGCGTGCGCCGGAAGTCGACGGTGGCGCTCTCCGGGGAGTCCGCCGACGAGCTGTTCGGCGGCTACCGCTGGTTCCACGACCCGGGGATCGTCGCCGCCGACGACTTCCCCTGGGCGGCCGCGGCGGTCCAGCTCGGCGGCAGGGGCGCCAGGCCGCGCGAACAGCTGCTGGACGGCGGTCTGCTCGACAGGCTCGATCTGGACGGCTACCGGCGGGCCCGCTACCGCGAGGCGCTGGCCGAGGTCCCGCACCTGCCCGGCGCCGACCCGGTCGAGCGGCGGATGCGGGAGATCTCCTACCTCCACCTCACCCGCTTCGTCTGCATCCTGCTGGACCGCAAGGACCGGATGAGCATGGCCAACGGCCTTGAGGTGCGGGTGCCGTTCTGCGACCACCGGCTGGTGCAGTACGTCTTCAACACCCCCTGGGCGATGAAGACCTTCGACGGCCGGGAGAAGAGCCTGCTGCGTGCCGCCGTCCGGGACGTGCTGCCGCAGGAGGTCGCCGACCGGGTGAAGAGCCCGTACCCGGCCGTGCAGGACCCGCACTACCCGGCGATGCTCCGTGACGAACTGGCCGAGCTCGCCACCGACCCGGCCGCCCCCGTGCTCGCCCTGCTGGACCGGCGGCGGCTCGCCGACGCGCTCGCCCCGGACACCGACCCGCAGACCGTCCGGCTCGGCGTCGATCTGGCGCTGGACCTCAACGCCTGGCTGACGCGGTACCAGGTCTCCCTGGAGCTCTGACCGTTCCCCCGTACGGCGCGGCGGCCCCGCGCCATCCCGCTGCGCCGTACGGGTGGTGACCCCGGGCCATCCCGCGTCGTTGGGCAGGTGGGACGTGCGATAGCGTCGCCGACACCTCCCGAATGGCGGTCGAAAACGCGGAATCCCACCCCCCGTGCCGTCAGGATGGGAAGCGAACCGTCCGCCTCGATCCGCCGGGGGATCTCCGTCATGCAACCGCGAGCATTCGCGATTCTCACCGCTCTTCTGCTGGGGGTCCTGGGCCTGGGATCGGTGGCCGTCACCGACTGGACGCCCGCGCCCGCCGCCGCGGTGGGCGCCCCGGCCGCAGCGGGTGCGGCCGACGCCACCGGCCCGGCGGGCGTCGCGAGCGCCACCCCGACCGGCGACCCGGCGGTGTGGACCCGCTCGACGCTGCGCAACAAACTGATGACCGAGATGCAGGCCACCGACCCCGGGGTCGCGCTGGCCGACCTCGACCGGATCACCAAGCAGCTGCCGTACACCGTCCGGTTCTGCCACCCGATCGCCCACGAGCTCGGGCACGAGGCGGTGAAGCGGTTCAACGCGGACTTCCAGAAGGTCATCTCCTTCCCGCACGAGACCTGCGCGGCCGGCTATCTGCACGGCGCGGTCGAGGAGATGCTGAACGCCTCCCCGCAGCCCGAGGTGGACCTGCTGAAGCTCTGCGCGCCGACCAACATCGGGCCGTGCATCCACGGCGTCGGCCACGGCACCATGTTCGTCGCCAAGCAGGACGTGGCGGCCGCCCGGGCGCTGTGCGACAAGTTCCCCTCCGACCAGAACAAGATCCGGTGCTCGGAGGGGCTGTTCATGCAGCTCTTCGGCCCGGACGAGGAGGACGAGAAGGCGAAGGCCAACCTGCCCGCCGACAAGCTCGCCCAGGACCCGCTGTACCCATGCAAGGACCAGCCGTCGCTGTTCCAGTCCGCCTGCTTCTTCTACGCGCCGACGTTCTACCTCTCGTCGCACGACTACCCGAACCACCCCGAGGTGTACGCCGACGCGCTGAAGTGGTGTCTGAGCGGCAAGGGCGCCGGCGGGGCCGTGGACTGCAGCCGGGGTGTCGGTTCGCGCACCATGAAGTACAACCTGGACCGCGAGGACTGGGCCGCCCAGCAGTGCGCGACGGCCGCCGACGGCTGGCAGCGCAAGGCCTGCGCCGAGGGCCTGGTCAGCTACTACACGGTCAACTACACCGACGGCGGCGCGGCCGGCCGGCTCTGCGCCAAGCTCACCGACAAGGAGATGCAGGGCTACTGCCGCTCGGCGAGCGGGCTCTCCGCCTCGCTCGACTGACGCCCTCCCCGACCGTTCCCCCCGGGGCCCGCGCCGCACGGCGCGGGCCCCTTCCGTAGGATCGGGCCTGATCACAGGTGCGCCGAGGACGCCGCGCCCCAGGCCCCCACCCGCTGGAGCAGCCCTCATGGACGGACCCGAGGACTTCCGCGCCGCCGCGCACGCCACCGCCGAGCTGGTCTCCGACTACCTCGCCGGGCTGCCCGACCGCCCGGTCTGGCAGCCGATGGACGACACCGCCCGGCAGGCCCTGCTGGACGCGCCGCTGCCCGAGGACGGCCGCCCGCTCGCCGAGCTCCTGGCCGCCATCGGCCAGGACGTCCTGCCGTACCCGATGGGCAACGGCAACCCGCGCTTCTTCGGCTGGGTGAACTCCGCCCCCGCCCCCGCCGGGGTGCTCGCCACCCTGGCCGCCGCCGCGATGAACCCCAGCTCGGCCGGCGGCGACCACGCCGACGTCCATCTGGAGCGGGCCGTGGTGCGCTGGATCGCCGAGCTGGTCGGTTTCCCGCACCCGGCCGGCGGCGGGCTGCTCACCTCCGGCACCTCGATGGCGACCATCGTCTGTCTGGCCGCCGCCCGCGACCGCGCCGCCCGGCAGGCCGGGTGGAACGTCCGGGAGGACGGCCTGGCGGGCCTGCCGTCGCTGGTCGGCTACGTCACCGGGGAGACCCACTCCTGTGTGCGCAAGGCCGCCGAGCTGCTGGGCCTGGGCAGCAGGCAGTTGCGCACCGTCGCCACCGACCCGGACGGGCGGCTCGACCTCGCCGATCTGCGGGCGGCGATCGAGCGGGACCGGGCCGCCGGGCTGCTGCCGTTCCTGGTGGTCGCCTCGGCCGGCACGGTCGGCACCGGCGCCGTGGACGCCTTCGGCCCGATCGCCGACCTCTGCGCCGAACAGCGCCTCTGGCTGCACGTGGACGGCGCGTACGGGGCGTTCGGCGTGCTGGACCCGGTGATCGCCCACCGCTACGCCGGGCTGGAGCGCGCCGACTCGCTCGCCCTCGACCCGCACAAGTGGCTGGGCGTGCCGGTGGACTGCGGTTGCGCGCTGGTCCGCGACACCGAGGAACTGCGTGGCACCTTCAGCCTGGTGCCGTCCTATCTGCGCGACGAGGCGGCCGGCGCGCTCGGCTGGTTCTCCGAGTACGGCACCGAGCAGACCCGCCCGTTCCGCGCGCTCAAGGTGTGGGCCACCATCGCGCACCGGGGCCGGGCAGGGCTCGCCCAGGACATCGCCCGGTGCACCGAACTGGCCCGCCACCTCGGTGAACTCATCGAGGCCGACGAGGAGTTGGAGCTGCTGGCACCGGTGCAGACCTCGATCACGGCGTTCCGCCACCGGGCCGCCGGACTGGACGAGGCCGCCCTGGACGCGCTCAACCGGGAGCTCCCGGTGGCGGTGCAGCGGCGCGGGCGGGTCTTTGTCACCGGCGCCCGGCTGGCCGACCGGGAGATGCTGCGCGCCTGCCTGCTCAACGCCGCGACCACCGAGGCGGATCTGGAGCTGCTGCTGGCCGAGGTGAAGGCGGCGGCGGCCGAACTCCTCGGGCGAACGGCCCGGTGACCGAGGCCCGGCCACCGAGGCCCGGAGACATTTACCGACAGGTCACGGGGGATTCGTGATCGCGAAACACCGAGGCGGCAGATTGATGCCATGGAGCACCCGGAGAAGCTGACGACGACCGAACAGACCGGACAGACCGGACAGGCAGGACAGGCCGGGCAGACCGGGCGGACCGGGCGGACCGGGACCCCGCCGCCGGCCCCCTCCCGTGCCCGGCGGCGCGGCGCCAGAGGCCACCGCTGGCGCCGCGACTCCGTGGAACTCGCCGCGGTCTTCCTCTCGGTGACCACCGCCGACCTGGTCGCCAAGATCGTCGTGGACGGTCCGGACGGCCCGGTGGTGCTCGCCGCCTCGGCCGCCGCCCTGCTCGCCACGGCGCTCTTCCACACCTGGTGGTCACAGCGCCACCAGCTGCACGGGCCACCGGGCCCGGACGATCCGGCGCCCTCCGCCACGCCCGGACCGCAGGGCCCCCTGGACGAGTTCGAGCCGACCGCGCTCTGGCGGGTGCGCACCACCGTGCCGGACTCCCCCGGCAGCCTGGCCCGGGTCTGCACGGCCTTCGCCGAGCGGCAGGTGAACATCGTCTCGATGCAGTCGCACCCGCTGCCCAGCGGCGCCGTGGACGAGTTCTTCGTCCGCGCGCCGCGCTCGCTCACCCGGGCCGGCCTGGCCGCACTGGTGGCGACCGCGGGCGGCCACGACATCTGGACCGACCCGGCCGACGCACACGATCTGGTGGACGTTCCCACGCATGTCCTGGCACTCGCCACCCGCACCGCGCTGGACGCCGCCGAGCTGCCGGTCGCGCTGCGGCAGCTGTTCGGGCAGTGCGCCATCCGGCAGTACCCGGGCGCGGGCGGGCGGTCCGGCGCCGGGGTGGACGGGCATGTGATGCGGCTGCCCGTGCCGTCCGGGGACCTGATCGAGCTCACCCGCCCGCACCTGCCGTTCACCCCGACCGAGTTCGCCCGCGCCCAGGCCCTGGTGGAGCTGGACACCCTGCTCGGCCCCCGGGTGCCGGACGTCCGGGCCCGGCTGACACTGCCGGCCGGGGCGGACCTGACCGTGCGGCGGGCGGACACCGGCGACAAGGAGGCGGCGCTGGCCATGCACCACCGCTGCTCCCCCGACACCCTGCGCAAGCGCTACCACGGCCCGGTCCGGGACGCCGACCGCTACCTGGACCACCTGCTGGACGCCCGGCACGGCCAGACGCTCGCGGTGGAGACCTCCGACGGGCGGATCGTCGCCCTCGGGCACCTGATGTGGGACGACGACGGCGCCGAGGTCGCGGTACTGGTCGAGGACGCCTGGCAGCGGCGCGGGCTCGGGCTCGACCTGATGCGGCGGATGGCGGCGCTGGCCCTGGAGGCCGGGGTGGAGACGGTGTACGCGGTCACCCAGTCCTCCAACACCGGTCTGATCACCACCATGCGCAAGCTCGCCGCGCCGCTGGACTACCAGGTCGAGGAGGGCACCCTGGTGATCACCGCGCACCTGGCGGAGGCCACCGAGGAGCTCCCCGTCCCCTGGCCCACCCGGCCGGGCGGGTAGCACCCGCCCCCGGATCTTCACCACACCCTCACCCGGGCCGGACGGCGACCTCGCCGCCCGGCCCGCGGCACTCCCCCGCCGGGAACCGGCCCGGCTCCGGGAGCGTCCCCACGGACGAACGGCCCGTTTGCCCACCACCCGTCCTGACGTGGCGTCAGGTGGCCCGCCGCCCGGCCGTCGCGGCCGTCGCAGCTGGCCGCACGGGGTCCGGAGGGCCGAGCCGGGCGGCGGAGTCGGTAGGCTGGCCCCGTCCCCGCCGTCCGACGGCCTGTTATCCGGTCCCGGGCGGTGCCGCAGCAAGGAGGAACCACTGAGCATGGCAGGCACCGAATCGGAGCCCACAGGCGCACGCGACGCCTCGCTGCCGGCCCGCGCCAAGATCGCGGTCACGGCCGGCCGGGTGGCCGCCGTCCTCTCGCAGAAGGCGGGCCGCGGCAGCGGCTCGGTGATCGGCGGCAAGATCGCCCTGAGGCTCGACCCCGATCTGCTCGCCACCCTCGCCGACCACCTGGACGTGGTGCTGGTCAGCGCCACCAACGGGAAGACGACGACGACCCGACTGATCGCCGAGGCGCTGCGCGCCGCCGGCCCGGTGGTCTCCAACGCCCTGGGCGCCAACATGCCGGCCGGCATCACCTCCGCCCTGGCCGGCGGCTCGGACGCCCGCTTCGGCGTCATCGAGGTGGACGAGAAGTACCTGGCCGGGGTCGCCCGCGACACCCGTCCCAAGGCGATCGCCCTGCTCAACCTCTCCCGCGACCAGCTCGACCGCGCCGCCGAGACCCGGATGATGGCCGAGAAGTGGCGCGAGGGCCTCCAGGACACCGAGGCCGTGGTGATCGCCAACGCGGACGACCCGCTGGTGACCTGGGCCGCCTCCTCCTGCAAGAAGGTGGTCTGGGTGGCCGCCGGGCAGGCGTGGAAGGAGGACGCCTGGTCCTGCCCCGCCTGCGGCGGTGTGATGCAGCGCCCCGGCGACGACTGGTTCTGCCAGGAGTGCGGCTTCCGGCGCCCCAACCCGCACTGGGCGCTCCAGGGCACCCACGTCATCGACCCCCAGCGCGGCGCCTGGCCGATCCAGCTCCAGCTGCCCGGCCGGGCCAACCTGGCCAACGCCACCAGCTCCGCCGCCGTCGCGGCCGTCTTCGGCGTCTCCCCGCAGGTGGCGCTGGAGCGCATGCGGTCGGTGACGGCCGTGGCCGGCCGCTACGACGTGGTCCAGTACCAGGGCCGCGACATCCGTCTGCTGCTGGCGAAGAACCCGGCCGGCTGGCTGGAGACCTTCTCGCTGATCGACGGCCCGCCGGCGCCGGTCATCCTCTCCGTCAACGCGCTCGACGCCGACGGCACCGACACCTCCTGGCTCTGGGACGTCGACTACGAGCGCCTCGCCGGGCACCCGGTGTTCGTGATGGGCCAGCGCAAGCTGGACCTCGCGGTCCGCCTGGAGGTCGCCGGGCTGCAGTTCCACGTGGTGGACTCGCTGGAGCAGGCCGTCCGGATGGCCCCGCCCGGCCGGATCGAGGCGATCGCCAACTACACCGCCTTCCAGCAGCTGCGGAAGGCCGTGGCCGGCTGATGCCGGCCCAGCAGCCCCATCGAGTGATCGTGACGGAAGGCCTTCGAGGATGAGTGAGAGCAGCCTGCGCGTGGTCTGGGTCTACCCGGACCTGCTCAGCACCTACGGCGACCGGGGCAACGCCCTGGTCGTGGAGCGCCGGGCCCGCCAGCGCCATCTCAATGTGACCAGGATCGACGTCCGCTCCGACCAGGCGGTGCCCACCAGCGGGGACATCTACCTGATCGGCGGCGGCGAGGACCGCCCGCAGCGACTGGCCGCCGAGCGGCTGCGCAACGACAGCGGGCTGGTCCGGGCGGCCGAGAACGGCGCGATCATCTTCGGCGTCTGCGCCGGCTTCCAGATCCTCGGCCACGAGTTCATCAACGACCTCGGCGCGCGCGAGCCGGGTCTCGGCCTGCTCGATGTCTGGACCACCCGCGGCGAGGGCGCCCGCTGCGTCGGCGACGTGCTCGCCGACGTCGACCCGCGCCTCGGTCTGCCGCAGCTGACCGGCTTCGAGAACCACCAGGGCATCACCCACCTCGGCCAGGGCGCCAAGCCGCTGGCCACCGTCACCGTCGGCCAGGGCAACGGCACCGGTGACGGCACCGAGGGCGCCTGGCGGGACACCGTGCTCGGCACCTACCTGCACGGCCCGGTGCTGGCCCGCAACCCCGCCCTGGCGGACCTGCTGCTCAAGCTGGCGCTGGACGTGAACGCCCTGCCGCCGGCCGACACCACCTGGTACGACGCGTTGCGCGCCGAGCGCATCGCGGCCACGTCGCGCCCCGCCTAGTCACTCCGTCCGCCCCGTCCCGGGTGCCCGCGATGCGGTCACCCGGTTCGCGGGCGGGTCCGGACGTACGACAATGGGGCTGCCAGCTGCACACCCTCCTCGGCAGCAGGCTGCACTTCCCCGCGGGGGCGCCGACGGCGCCGCTCCCGCGTCGGCTCCTGCCCGGCCGGACGCAGGGGCCGTATGCTCGACTTCACGGCCGTTTTCGGACGTTCTGTCCGGATCGACCGGTCCTTCACCCCTCGGTCATCTCCCCGCCATCTCGGCGTGGGGTCCGACCACTACGGTGACGGTCGTCGTCCCAGCCTGGTAGTCCGGCCGTTCCTCGGTTCTGCTCGGGAGTTGCAAAGCAATGCGTATTGGAGTGCTGACCAGCGGCGGTGACTGCCCCGGCCTGAACGCGGTGATCCGCTCCGTGGTTCACCGGGGGGTGGTCGACCACGGCGACGAGATCATCGGGTTCGAGGACGGCTGGCGCGGTTTCCTGGAGGGCGTCCACCGACCCCTGACCCTGGACTCGGTAAGCGGCATCCTGGCCCAGGGCGGCACCATCCTCGGCTCCTCCCGGGTGCAGCCGAGCCACCTGCGCGACGGCGTCGAACGGGCCAAGCGGTACTGCGCGGACCTCGGCCTCGACGCGGTGATCCCGATCGGCGGCGAGGGGACGCTCAAGGCCGCCAAGCTGATGAGCGACGCCGGCCTGCCGATCGTCGGCGTGCCGAAGACCATCGACAACGACATCGCCTGCACCGATGTCACCTTCGGCTTCGACACCGCCGTCTCGGTCGCCACCGAGGCCCTGGACCGGCTGAAGACCACCGCCGAGTCGCACCAGCGTGTGATGGTCGTCGAGGTCATGGGCCGGCACACCGGCTGGATCGCGCTCAACGCGGGCATGGCGGCCGGCGCCCACGCGATCGTCGTCCCGGAGCGCCCGTTCCACATCGACAAGCTCACCGCCGTCGTCCGCGAGCGCTTCGACCGGCAGAAGAAGTTCGCGATCGTGGTCTGCGCCGAGGGCGCCAAGCCCGAGCCCGGCACCATGCACTGGGAGGAGGGCACCAAGGACATCTACGGCCACGAGCGGTTCACCGGCATCGCCACCCAGCTCTCCCGCGAGCTGGAGCACCGGCTCGGCAAGGAGGCCCGCCCGGTGATCCTCGGCCACACCCAGCGCGGCGGCACCCCGACCGCGTACGACCGGGTGCTGGCCACCCGCTTCGGCTGGCACGCCATCGAGGCCGTCCACAAGGGCGCCTTCGGCCACATCACCGCTCTGCAGGGCACCAACATCAACCTGGTGCCGCTGGGCGAGGCCGTCGCCGAGCTGAAGACCGTCCCGCAGGAGCGTTACCTGGAGGCGGAGACGGTCATCTGACCGGCCCCCGACCTTCTTGCACCCGGCCCCCTGGCACCGCGCACCGTGCACCGCGCCAGGGGGCCGACGCGTACCGCCCGGGGCAGCGCGCCGCGCTGCCGGCCGACCTGCACGCCCGGTCAGCGTGACCGGGGTGCCCGCCGGCACCCCACTCACGACCGGAAGGGACCAACCGATGGAGATCCTCGCCTACGGTGTACAGGCCGACGAGCGGCCGCTGCTGGAGAAGGCCTTCTCCGGCCGCCACGGCCTCCGCTGCCTGGACGTCTTCCTCAACCGCGACACCGCCCCACTGGCCGCCGGCTACCCGGCCGTCAGCAGCAGCGTCAACGCCGTCCTGGACGCCGAGACGCTCACCGTCCTCGCCGCCGGCGGCACCCGGCTGATCGCCCAGCGCTCCACCGGCTTCAACAACATCGACCTGGACGCCGCCGCCGAACTGGGCCTCACCGTCGCCCGGGTCTCCTACTACAGCCCGTACGCGGTCGCCGAACACGCTTGGGCCCTCGCCCTGGCCGTCAACCGCCGACTCACCCGCGCCGCCAACCGCACCCGCGAGTTCGACTTCCGCCTCGACGGCCTGCTCGGCCGGGACATCCACGGCATGACCGTCGGTGTGATCGGCACCGGCAAGATCGGCGAATGCTTCACCCGGATCGCCGCCGGCTTCGGCACCGAACTCCTCGGCTGGGACATCGCCCCCAACCCCGCCTGCCTGGAACTCGGCATGACCTACACCGAACTGGACGACCTGCTCACCCGCGCCGACCTGATCAGCCTGCACGTCCCCCTGCTGCCCGCCACCCGCCACCTGATCGACGCCGCCGCCCTCACCCGGATGAAGGACGACGCCATCCTCGTCAACTCCAGCCGCGGCGGCCTCGTCGACAGCGCCGCCCTGGTCGAAACCCTCCGGGCCGGCCGCCTCTCCGGCGTCGGCCTCGACGTCTACGAGGAGGAGACCGGCGTCTTCTTCACCGACCGCTCCATCCACGGCATCACCGACGACGTCCTCGCCCGCCTCGTCACCTTCCCCCAAGTCCTCGTCACCAGCCACCAGGCCTACTTCACCCACACCGCCGTCGGCCAGATCATCGACGCCACCGCCCGCAACATCGACGACTACGAAGCCGGCCGCCGCAACGAGAACACCCTCGTCCCCACCGCGAACGCCTGACCCGCCAACAGTCAGACGCCGAGAACCCGGCACAGACAGCGCGCGTCGCCCCCGGAGTCCCGGCCCTGCCCTGCCCTGCCCTGCCCTGCCCTGCCCTGCCCTGCCCTGCCCACGACAAGATCATCAGGCTTCACCCCGCCGGACCGGAAGGTCCAGCGTGAACTGCGCGACCAGAAAGGTGCCGCCGATGCGCGTGGAGATGCTGCTCGTCCCGGACTGCCCGAACGGGCCGGTGCTCAAGGAACGGCTGGCGCTCGCCCTGGCCGGCCGCAGCGACGTGGAGGTTGCCGAGCGCGTCGTCGAGGACCAGGCGGAGGCCGAACGCCGGGGCATGCACGGCTCGCCGACGCTGCTGGTCGACGGCCGCGACCCGTTCGCCGCTCCCGGCACCGCGGCCAGTGTGTCCTGCCGGCTCTACCGCGGCGCGGACGGCCGGATCGGCGGAGCGCCGTCCGTCGAGGAACTGCGGCAGGTCCTCGGCACCACCGCCACCGCGGGCGCGGACCGGCCGCCAGGCCGGACCGGCGGGGATCCGCGACTTGTCGATTATCGATATGCCCCCTAGTCTGGGCATATCGATAATCGATGGGGAGGCATGCGGTGAACACGCGACTCACGAGGACCCTGGCCTCGGTGACTTTTGTGCTGGCGGTGTTCTGCGGACTCGCCTTCATCGGCAAGGGGGTCACGCACACGCTCGACAACGGGGCGGTCTGCGTACAGACGGACTTCTGGCGCAATGCCTCACTGGCACCGGACAGCCTGCCGACCGGCAAGGGCCTGGAGGCGTCCAGCAGTGCCACGCGCCTCTGCCAGGACAGTCCCTCCGTGGGTCAGCGCGCCGCCGACCTCGGGGGCGAACTGCCCTGGCTGCTGTTCGGCTCCCTCGCGCTGCTGCTCTTCTCCCGGCTGCTGAAGGCCGTCCTGCTGCAGGGACCGTTCACCGACGCGGTGTCGCAACGGCTCTCCGTTCTCGGCTGGTTCGTCGCCGTTGGTACGCCGCTGGCCGGCCTCGTCGTCGGCTGGTCGCAGTCCTGGCTCGTCGGGAGCATGGCGCCGGTCGTGGGTTCCGGGCCGACGGTCTCCGGGCCGCAGGTGCTCGTCGTCGCCGGCCTCGCCGCAGTGATCATGGGGAAGATCATGCGCGACGGCGTGCGCATGCGAGAGGACCTCGAAGGGACCATCTGATGCCCGAAGAGGAACTCCACACGATCCGGATCCACCTCGACCGGCTCCTCGCCGAGCGCGGCATGACGCTCACCGAACTGTCCGCGCAGGTGGGCATCACCGTCGTCAACCTGTCCGTGCTCAAGAACGGGCGGGCCAAGGCCATCCGTTTCTCGACCCTGTCGAGGATCTGCGACGTCCTCCGGTGTCAGCCAGGAGACCTGATCACCCATGATCCCGCCGAGTCGGCCTAGCCGGTCATCCCCGGCAGGGTCCACCGGGGAGTGGCCAGGCCGTTCCTCCGCGGCAACTCGTCGGCCTCGTCGGCCGAGGGAGTTGAAGCACACCCGCTCGAACTCCTCCGCATCGGCGAAACCCACTGCCGCCGGCTGGAAGCCTGAAACCCCACCGGCGAGGTCACCGGTCAGAAGTCGACCGGATCGCGGCTGATCGGGCAGGTCATGCAGTGGCCGCCGCCGCGGCCCCGGCCCAGTTCGGCGCCGACGATGGTGATGACCTCGACTCCCGCTCTGCGCAGGAGGGTGTTGGTCTGAGTGTTGCGGTCGTAGGTGACGACCACGCCCGGTTCCAGTGCGACGGCGTTGTTTCCGCTGTCCCACTGCTGACGCTCGGATGCGTAGACGTCGCCGCCGGTCTCGATCACCCGCAGCCCGGACAGCCCGAGTGCCCCGGCGACGACGTCGACGAAGGGGCGGGAGCCCTCGTCGGTGATCTCGACACCGGGGGCGGTGTCGCTGGGCCGCAGGGAGAACGTGTGGACGCCGTCCATGATGTTCGGGTAGAGCGTGACGATGTCGCGGTCGGCGAAGGTGAACACCGTGTCGAGGTGCATGGCGGCGCGGAGCTTGGGCATGCCGGCCACTACCACCTGCTCGGCCGCACCGTTGTTGAACAGTGCGGCCGCGACCTGGGTGATCGCCTGCCGCGAGGTGCGCTCGCTCATGCCCATCAGGACGACGCCGTTGCCGACCGGCATGATGTCGCCGCCTTCGAACGTCGCCTGCCGCCAGTCCTGTTCGGGGTCTCCCCACCACACCGTGGAGCCGGCGTAGTGCGGGTGGAACGTGTAGATGGCCTTCATCAGAAGGGTCTCGTCGTGTCTGGCCGGCCAGTACAGCGGGTTGAGGGTGACACCGCCGTAGATCCAGCAGGTTGTGTCGCGGGTGTAGAGGGTGTTCGGCAGGGGCGGCATGAGGTACTCGCGGATGCCCGTCGACTCACGGGCCAAGGCGATGTAACCGGGGCGGAAATCGCCGGGGAGGTCGGATACGGCCAGGCCGCCGATCAGGTACCGCGCGAGTTGGCGCGCTTCCAGGGACTCCAGGAAGGCCCGCGTGCCGTCGATGAGTCCGATGCCGACCTCGTTCGCGATGATCTTGCGGTCGAGCAGCCACGACTTCGCTTCGGGGATCGCCATCGTCTGGGCGAGCAGGTCGTGCAGTTCGACGACGTCGATGCCGCGCTCGCGGAGCTTGTTGACGAAGTCGGCGTGGTCGCGCTGGGCGTTCTCCACCCACAGCACGTCGTCGAAGAGCAGTTCGTCGGCGTTGCTCGGAGTGAGCCTGCGGTGCGCGAGTCCTGGCGCGCAGACCAGGACCTTGCGCAGCTTGCCGACCTCGGAGTGGACGCCGTGCGCCGACGTGGCCGTGCTGGTCGGGTGTTCCATGGAGAGGCCTTTCCGTCTGGGGTGTGTCTTGGCGTTCACAGGCTGATCCAGCCGACTGCCAGGGCGATCACGCCGATGACCGCACCGGCGATCGAGACCGCGAGGATGACGAGTTCCGCGGGCGAGAACAGGCTTCTGCCCTGCTCGCGCCGGGCCATCACGAACAGGATCGTGGCGGGTGCGTAGATGATGAAGGACACCAGGAGGAACTTCGGACCGGCCGCGTAGAGCAGGAACGCCGTGTAAATGGTGGCGAGCGCGCTGACCACCAGGTCGCGGGAGAACCCTTCGCGGCGTTCCGTGCGGGAGTCCGGCTTCAGCACGATCTTGAGCGCGTAGGCCGCCGCGAGCAGGAACGGGATCAGGGACAGCGCGCTGGTCAGATCGAGAGCGAGGTTGAACGCGTCGTCGGAGAACAGGGTGACGATCAGGAAGACCTGGGACAGGGCCGTCGTCATCACCAGCGCCGGAACCGGAACGTCGCCGGCGCTGGAGCCGCGCAGGAACCGTGGCATGTCGTCGTCCTTCGCGGCGACGAACAGGACCTCGGCGGCCATCAGTGTCCAGGCGAGGTAGGCCCCGAGCACGGAGACGATCAGGCCGACGCTGATGAACACCATGCCCCAGGTACCGACCGCCAGCTCCAGCACGCCCGCCATCGAGGGCTGGCGAAGCTGAGCGATCTCGCCCATCGGCGCGATGCCGTAGGACACGATGGTCACCGAGGCGAAGACGGCGAAGACGCTCAGGAAGCCCAGGACCGTGGCGCGCCCGACGTCCTCGCGCCGTTCCGCGTGCCGCGAATAGACGCTGGCACCCTCGACGCCCAGGAACACGAACACCGTGGCCAGCATGGTTCCCCGGACTTGGTGGAACAGGGAGCCCGCGTAGTCGGCGCCCGCGAAGTTCTCGGCGAACACGTGCGGTTTGAGATAGAACAGCGCCAGGACGATGAAGACCACGATCGGGACGACTTTGGCGACGGTCACGATCTTGTTGACCGCCGCCGCCTCCTTGACCCCGCGGCAGATGAGCAGGAAAAAAGCCCACAGGCCGACCGAGGACAGGGCCACGGCAAGCAGTGTGTCTCCGTCGCCGAGCGCCGGCGCGATCGCCCCGATGGTCGACATGATCAAAACCCAGTACGTCACGTTGCCGACGCACGCGCTGGCCCAGTACCCGAATGCTGCGAAGAAGCCGAGGTACTCGCCGAACCCGGCTTTGGCGTAGGCATAGACACCCGCGTCGAGATCGGGTTTGCGAACAGCGAGGGTCTGGAAGACGAAGGCGAGCATCAGCATGCCGGTACCGGCGACCGCCCAGGCGATCAGAGCACCTCCCATCCCGGTCTCCTGGGCGAAACGGCTCGGGAGCGAGAACACGCCGGCGCCCACCATCGAGCCGACGACCATCGCGGTCATGGTCGGCAACGAGAGTTTGGCAGCCGCCGGCGTCTCGGCAGGGGTGTCGGCGTTGGTCATCTCTTCTCTTCCCTACTCTGTGCGGCGTGGCGCAGGCACGGGCCGCCCTGCCGCTGAAGGTCGATCGGGGGCTCTGCCAGGGCCGGTTCGATCCTTCGCGGTCCTGAAACCGGTGATCGCGTCGGACACGCTCAGCACCGGGCCGGCGCGGCGGAAGACGCGGCACGGCGGCAACGACAGCACCGGCACGCCCGCAACGGCACCCGCGAAGGCGCCGCAGGAGCTCCACGGGACGGGCGGGGAGGTCGCCATGACCACGGGGATGACGGCATCCGCCAGGGCCGGCTCACGCTCAGGATGCCGCATCTCGGTCCCCGCATCTCCTGCCACGCCACCCGGCCCAGGCCCGTCCCGCGTGTCCCGGTCCCGGTCCCGGTCCCGGTCCCGCACGCTACCGACCGGCTGACCTGAATGCCCGCAATGACTGACGATGAGTCAATTGTGTCGGGTGAAAGGCATGCGCCCTCCAGGCGTGGCGAAGGGCGGACACGGCAGTCTCCTGCGGCAGCGGCCGGACCCCGGGCGGCCGCCCGTGCTCCCGGCTGCCGCCGCAGGCCTCCGCGGTCGGTGTGCCGGAGACCTGCCGGCCGAGGGCTCGGACGAACCCGCGCCGGGGGTGGGCACTATCGGCCACTCCTGGGGGCCCGCGTCCGGTTCCGGCCTAATGGGTCCGACCGGGGTTGACGGCCAAATTGGTCTATGCCACTTTCTGATCGCGCGGCCCGCCGCCTCACCCCCACTGCTCCGCCTGAGGTCGACCGGGCTCCCCTCCGTCGGTGCCGCGCACCGTCCCCCACCACAGGAGAGGAACCCCCATGAGCATCAGAACGACCGTCCGGCGCCCCCGGATCCGGGCGGCACTCGCCGCCGCCGTCACGACCGGGCTCGGCATCGGCGCGCTGACCGCCCTGCCGGCCGCCGCGGCGGGCGAAGCGGTCTCGGTGCAGTACCGCAACGGCGGCAGCGGCAGCTCACAGGCCTCGCCCTGGCTGAAGGTCGTCAACACCGGTGCCACGAACGTGGCGTTGAGCCAGGTGAAGGTGCGCTACTACTTCAAGGCCGACAGCGCCTCGGCCACCTACAGCTACTCCTGCGACTGGGCCGTGAAGGGCTGTGCCAACGTCACCGGTACGTTCGGCAGCATCGTCGAACCGGGCGCGGCCGCCGACCGCTACCTGGAGATCGGCTTCACCGCGGCCGCCGGCTCGCTGGCCCCCGGCACCGACACGGGAGACCTCCAGCTGCGCTTCAACCGCACCGGCTGGCTCCCCCTCGACCAGGGCGACGACTACTCCTTCGGGCCGGCCCAGAACACGTACACGGCCTGGTCCAAGGTCACGGCGAGTGTCGGCGGGGTCCCGGTCTGGGGCACGGCACCCAGCGGCAACACCCCGAACCCGACTCCCACGCCCTCCGGCCCGACCACGCCGCCTCCGGGCGCCGTGCTGTTCGACGACTTCGACTACACCGACCACACCGACCCGGCAATCGGCGCGCACGGCTGGAACGTTCGCTCCGGCGGCGGCGGCCCGGGCGTGTCCGGTGCCACCTGGGCGCCCGAGAACGTCTCCTTCACCAAGGAGGGCGCGAACTCGGTGATGACCCTGCGGAGCACCACCGCCGGAACGGGCGACTCCACCCGGCAGGCCGAACTCAACACCCGGGCCATGAAGTTCAAGAACGGGACCTACGCCGCCCGGGTCCGGTTCTCCGACGCCCCGGTGAGCGGCCCGGACGGCGACCACCTCGTGCAGAGCTTCTTCGCGATCAACGATCTCAAGGCCCCGATGGCCGACGACTACTCCGAGTACGACTTCGAGTACCTTCCCAACGGAGGCTGGGGCGAGCCCGCCAGCATCCTCTACAGCACCTCCTGGGAGACCTACGGCCCCGACGGCTCCGTCAACCAGCACACCGAGGCCCGGGCCGGGTACGCGGGCTGGCACGACCTCGTCATGACCATTGACGACACCGCCATCGTCTACTACGTCGACGGGGCCGAGTTCGCCCGCCACGACGCGCGCTTCCTGCCGGAGCGGCCCATGGAGATCCACTTCAACCAGTGGCTGATCGACTTCACCGGCCAGGCCTCCACGGCGCCGCGTACGTACGAGGAGAAGGTCGACTACGTCCTCCACGTCAAGGACCAGGTCCTGACCCCCGCCCAGGTCAACAGCGCCGTGGCTGCCTACCGCTCGGCGGGGACCACCTTCACCGACTCGGTCCCCGCCACCCCGTGACCGCGGCTCACGGCTGATCCGGCCGCCGACCGGAGGCGGGGCACCGCCGGGTGCCCCGCCCTCCGCCCCGGCCGCCGGTGCCCTCGGTGAGGTCGCCGGCCCGACTCCCAAGTGGAGCTCCGACGTCGCCGAGGGCCAGGTCATCGGATATGCGTTCTATGCTGCTGCCCAACCTGGAGCCCGAGGAGTCACGATGACGGGCAAGTACTTCTTGCTGATCTGCGACGACGTGCCCAATGCAGTGGTTCTGACCGACCCCGGGCCCCATCCCGTCGAGGTCGTGAAGCTGCTTCGCCGGAGGACCGGGCTGAGCCTGTGGCACAGCAAGTCCCTCATCAGCCGCCTGCCGGCCACCGGCCTCGAAGACGTACCGCAAGAGGTGGCTGAAGCCACGGTGCGCGAACTCCTCCTTCAGGGCGTCCTGCTGGTCGTTGAGGAGCCAGGTGGCGTCGGCGACCCCGGCGCGTGCGACGAACTTGCCGTACGGCGCGAAACCGTCGTGGTAGCCCGGGACGAACATCTCGTTCGACAGCCACTCTTCTTCTTCACACCGGCTGCCCGGCCGGCGGCCCCGTCGGGACGTGACCGAACGTCGAAGCCGGCAGCCGAAGCGACAAGGGAGCGGAGCGTTGTCAGACCGTTGCGCGATGCTGGGCGTGCAGGTGGTTCGAGGGGTCGCCCGCACCGGCGCTGAAGGGGGCATGGTGGCAGATCAGGATGACGGCTGGGCGGGCGTGGGCTGGGAGGGCTGGCAGGACTACGAGGGCATCCGGCGGCGTCTCGATCGGGGTGCCGATCCGGAGGTGTGGGGCGGGGGACGGCCTCTGCACCGGGCCTCGGTGTTCGGCTCGCCGGAGGTCGTCGCGGAACTGGCTCGGCGCGTGACGGATGTGGACGCGTTGGCGGGCGGGACGACCGCGTTGTGGGAGGCCGTCCTGTGCCGCAGGCCGGACAATGCGCGAGCCCTCGCCGCTGCGGGGGCCGATCCCTGGCGGCCCTTGGTCGGTGGCTGGTCGCCGGGGCGGCTCAGCCTGGCCGGACCGACGCCGGACCTGTTCGTCATGCCTGAGGAAGAACGCGGGCTGACCGAGGCGGAACGCACGGCGGCGCGGGAGGGCAGGCGGCTCGTCTCGGCGCTGGGAAAGCTGTACTACGACGGCACGGGGCTGGCGTGCGTAGCCGGGATCGACGCGGGGGACGCGATACGTCGCTTGGAGGCGACGCCGGCCGAAGGCGACGGCCTGGACGAACTACTGGAGGATCCCTATGCGTACGACATGGACGACAGCTTGAGAATTATCGGCGTGACGACTGTCCCGGGCGGCTGCGTCGTCACCCAGCCGTGGGGGTACGCACCGAAGGTGCCAGGCGTGCTGGCCCGGCTGTCCGTCGACACCGTCTGCTACGGCATGTACGCCAACCCCAAGAGCGGCAATCAGGGCAGCATCGCCCGCAACGGGACCATCGAAGCCTGGGACCTCCACCCGGGCGGCCCACCGCGCCCACAGGCCGGGTCCCAGGAAGTTCTGGCCTCCTACCTCTACCAATCCAGCGCGGTGGCCTACTCGTGCGCCTTCGCAGGACTGCGCCTGGCCGACGCGCGCGCCATCGTCGGGCCACCCGACATGTGGGTCGAACTGCCGCAGCGCGACTATTGGGAGCGCTGACACGAGGAGGCTGCCACGACCAGTGGAGTGGCCTCGCCGTGCGAAGGGCCGACGGGCGAGAGGAGCCCCCTCCCGGGCGGCCAGGGGCTGCTGCTCAGTGCCCGCGCCTACCAGACCTGTCACCTGGTGCAGGACGCCCCCGACCGATCGCACAGAGGAACGCCGCGAGGACGCACCCATCGCGGGTGACCCGCGCTTCGTGATGCCGGTCGCCACCGGCACGGATCGGCAGATGTGCTCGGCGGTCGAGGAACCTGTCCGACCTGGCCAAGCCCTCCTACCCCGCACATGCGGCCGGTCGCGATATCCGACTCCGGCGAAGATCTTGTGACGCCGCCTGTCGGCACCCGGTGGCGACCCGGCTGAAGAAAGGACTGGCCCGGTGGCCATGCCGGCCCGCGCACCAGTAACGTAGCGATCTTCGCTGGGCGCCGGCCCGTGGAGCCCTTGAAGGCGAACGCCCATGACCGACCTGCACGCACGACGCGCGGAGCTCCGCCTCAACGCTGCCCTGGAGGGCCTGGCTGTCGTCTTCCGCGGGGCGACCGCGCACCCCGAGGAGCGCAACTGCGAGTGCCACTGGGGCAGCGCCGAAGAGCTCACTCTTCTGAAGGTGCCGGGCGTGGAGCTCGACCCCGACCTCCTACGGCGGACCTGGCAGGCCCCCGACTGGAACGACCACGCCTCGGTGCTGCGCCGCGTCCTCCCCCAGCTCGCGGCCGCCGTAGCCGACAGCTCATCGGAGTCCTTCCGCTACCAGGACGAGATCGGTCTCTCGCTCGCCCGCGGCCGCTGGCAGGAATGGCCCCGGGAACAGGCCGCAGCGGTGCGGGAGTTCCTGCGCGCCTTCTGGGCACACAGCCTCGTCATCCCCGACCGCCTCGCGTACACCTGCCAGACCCTCGTCCTCTGCGCCGAGGCATCCGGTGAACTGAGCCCCTGGCTCGACGTGTGGGAGGCGTTGGAGCACCCTGTGGCCGACCAGAACCTCGCGGAAGCCGTTGACCTGTGGGACTACGACCTGCTCATGGATGAGCTTCCCTGGGACACCTGCCACAACAAGGACGACATGCTGGCCGTGCTCACTGGCTGGCTCACCCGCCACGCCCCCGCGCGGCTCAAAGCCCGCAACGCCCCGGACATGCTGCTCCAACGGCTGCGGCTGATCGGCCTCACCGGTCCCGCCCGCTGGGACGATCCGCACTGGCCTCGCTTCACCTCCTGACCAGGGGGCAGAAAATGTCCGGCCGAAGCGTTCCGCGCACAGAGCCGTCACACGGTCTGTGACAGAGCCCGTAATTCCCCAGGTCCTGGCCTCGGCGTCCGGCAAGGTTGGCCAGCATGAGCATGTGGGAGTGGAGCTATCGCTATGTCGGGCCCGCCGACCTGAAGGCTCTTGTGCGGCCAGGGCGCGAGGGGCGGAGCATGTGCTCGCCAGAGGACTTCCATGAATGGGTTTCGGCTCGGACGCCGGAGGAGCTGTCCGAGCCGTTCACCTTCGTTGTCGATACTGCCGGGGTCCTCCGGCTCGCGCCGCGCCGCAGTGAGCACGTGGTGTGTGCCGGAGGGGGGAAAGTACTGGGCGCCGGTGAGATCGGCTTCCGCGTGGAGTCCGGGCGGTGGGCGGTCGATGAGGTCAGCAACCAGTCGACCGGCTACTGCCCGGGCGTCAGCTCGTGGCCGGCTGTCGCGGCCGCCCCGGCGACCGCAGAGAGCGCCGGAGCCGCCGCGTTCAGCCGGCTGCGGCCAGGTGGCGGACGAGGTGGGCCGATACCTGCGGGATCTCGCCGTATTCGTGGTCGCCGTCGTCGGCCGGGAGCTGGTGGATCACGGCGGCCAGGCGCGGGGGAAGCCGTACGTCGAGGCCGAACCGGCAGCGGCTGATGATCTCGTCGCGCACCTGGGCGGGCAGCAGTTCGTACGGTGAGTCCAGGATCCGCTGGGAAGGGCGGGGCGCGGCGCCCAGCGATTCGGCCTCGCGGCGCCAGACCTCCGCGTCCAGGACCTCCCCGAGGCTGCGGTGCAGCATGCTGAGGCAGGAGGCGGAGGTGTAGTTGCCGCCGCCGGCCGCGAACTTCCACCAGAACTCGGCGCCGTCGCGGTGTCCGACGGTGTAGAGGAGCGCGCCGAGGACCAGCGCGCCTTCGGGGTGGATACGCCGGTCGTTGATGAGCAGGTCCAGCGAGGGCGCCGCCGTCGGCACGGCGAGGATCATGGCGGTGACCAGGTCGAGTTCGTGGCCGGCCTGCTCGTGGTCGGCGGACATCGGCGCGGGGGCGGCCGCCAGCCGCTCCCAGGCCGAGCCCGCATTCGCCGCGTACTCGCCGTACGGCGGGCCGGCCGCCGCGGGCTGCGCGGGGTCGCCCCGCAGCAGGCGGTCCTGTCCGGTGGTCACCGCTGCCCTCCCCGCCGGCCACCGAGTGCGACGGCGAGCCGGTCCAGGGCCTGTGTGGCGGTGGAGCGGACGTTCGCCTCCGTCATCCCGAGGTAGTCCGCGATCACGCTGTCCGGCAGGTCGACCAGGTACCGCAGCACCACCACGTCGTGCCGGCGCTCGGACAGTCGCCGGATCGCCGCGTACAGCTCCTCGTGACTCCCCTGGGCCTCCACGAGGTCCAGGGTGCGCGCCGCCGAGCGCCGCACCGCCACCACCCACCCTGGGACGGTGGCGGGTCGGGGCCGGTACTCGGCTCTGATCATCGCCTCCGCCAGGGCCGCGCCGATCTCCTCCTTCAGCAGCGTCCAGGCGTGGAAAGCCGGTACCTGCTGGCGCAGGATCCAGGCCCACCGCTGCCACATCCGGTCCTTGGCGCGCTCGACAACGCGCCGGGCCTCGTCTTCGTCACCCAGGCGGGCCCGGGCGATCCCGCTCCAGGCCCGCTCGTGCGTGTCGCAGAACGCGTCGAACGTCAGGAGGCGGCTGCTCCGCCGCACCGCCCAGTCGCTCTCGTTCACGTTCCATTCCTCCCTGACGGCCACCCCGTTGGGTACCCGACCGACTGTAGGCCACCCTCGACCGACCGGCCGGCCCGGGCGTCTGGCGCGCCTGCTCACGTCGAGAACTTCCGCCCCCGACAGGAACATTGGAGCGCACGGCGCGCCCCCATGTTCAGCGGGGCGAGAGAATTCACTATCAGACATAAGAAGTGATGAACAATCAAATGACCTGTCCCATAGAGAAACACGGCCAGTCGGAATATGATCCTTTGCGGTCACTCCCCGGTGCGCTCGATTCACCCACCGTTCCGACCCGCGATTGCCGGGACGCGGGCCCGGGCATAGTGGGAGGGGCCGCGCCAGGGCCCCGCGCCGTGGGTGGTGCGGGTCGTCGCTCCGCCCTGTCGTAGGAGCTGGACGCCTATGAACCAGGGGGAACAGATGGCCGACGAAAGCACAGACGCCCGATCCGGCACCGAACCCGACGTGGCGGTCGAACTCGACATCCACGTGGCGCACTCCGCCCGGATGTACGACTACTACCTGGGCGGCACCACCAACTTCCCCGCCGACCGGGAGGCCGCGGGCCGGGCCCTGGCCGTCTTCCCACAGGCACCGGCCGCCGCACGCGCCAACCGCGGCTTCATGCACCGCACCACCCGCCACCTCGCCCGGGCCGGCATCCGCCAGTTCCTCGACATCGGCACCGGCATCCCCACCTCGCCGAACCTGCACGAGGTCGCCCAGCAGATCACCCCCGAGGCACGGGTCGTCTTCGCCGACAACGATCCCATCGTCCTCATCCACGCCGTCGCACTGCTGCGCGGCACCTCCCAGGGACTGACGACCTACGTCCAGGCCGACGTGCACGAGCCCGACACCGTGATCAGCGCCGCCCGGAAGGTCCTCGACTTCACCCAGCCGATCGCGCTGAGCATGAACGCCCTGCTGCACTTCGTCCCGGACGAAGCACACCGGATCACCGAACAGCTCAAATCTCAACTTCCCTCCGGCAGCGCCCTGGTGATCAGCCACCTCACGGCCGACTTCGCGCCGCAGGAGACCGCGCGCCTCATTCAGGTCTACCGAACCGCCGGCACCCCGGTAGCGGCGCTGCGCCGCGAGGAGTTCGGGGAGTTGTTCACCGGCTGGACCGTGCTCGACCCCGGCATCGTCTCCACACCCCGCTGGCGCCCCGACCACACCCACGACTCCGCCACCGCCCACAACTCCGCCCCCGTCACCGATGCCGAGGCGTCCTGCTACGGTGCCGTCGCCATCCGGCCGTGAACCGGACCCTCACCGCCGCTCTGACAGCCCACCGCCCCCTGCGTTGAAGGCGCGTCCGACGACGCCGATGCCGATCGAGGCTTCAGACCAGAGCCCTGAAGCCTCGACCAGCGGCACCCGCCCCCTCCGGTCAGCGGGGGTCCAGGCCCTCCAGCATCTCCGGCAGCTCCCGGCTGTGGATGACCCCGAGGCTCTTCGTCGCGCGCGTGAGTGCGACATAGAGGTCGTTCACGCCGCGGGCGTGCGCCGCGAGTATCTCCGCGGGCTCCACCACGAGGACCGCGTCGAACTCGAGCCCCTTGGCCTGGGCCGCCGTCATCAGCACGACGGGCGAGTCCAGCGCCGAAGGACCGTCGATGACGGTGACGCCGTCCAACCCGGCCAGCCCGTTGATCAGTTCGGCCGGCCATGCCGGGGCGTGGATGATCGCCATCCGGCCGCCGTCCAGCGCCGCGATCTCCTTCTCGACGGCGGTGCGCAGCGCCCGTCCCCGGTCGGCTTCGGGGATCCGGAGGCTCCACGGACGGGTCCCGCCGCTGCGCACCGCGCTGGGGGCGGTGCGTGCCGGGTCGGCCGCCCGCAGGACGCCCTCGGTGACCCGCATGATCTCGGCCGGGGTCCGGTAGTTGATGGTGAGCTCCACCGTGCGCCAGCGTCCCGCCGTGTACTCGTCGAGCGCCTCACTCCAGGAGCTCAGCCCGGCCGGCGCGCCGGTCTGCGCCAGGTCGCCCACAATCGTCATGGAGCGGCCGGGGCAGCGGCGGGTCAGCAGCCGCCAGGCCATCGGGGAGAGTTCCTGCGCCTCGTCCACGATCACGTGCCCGAAGCCCCAGGTCCGGTCCTCGGCCGCGCGCTCGGCCAGGGGACGGAACTCCCCCTCGCCGCGGTACTGGCGCGTCAGCATCTCCGCGTCGATCTCGGCCAGCCCGGCGCCGAAGTCCTCGAGGACGACCTTGGCGAATTCCAGCTCCTCGGCCCCGGCGGCGGCATCGGCCCGGCGGGAGACGGCGCTGCCGGGCAGCGGGCCGAGCAGTTCGGCGGCCTCGTCGAGCAGCGGCACGTCGTCGGTGGTCCAGGGGGCGGCCTCCTGGTCCGGGCCCGGGTGTTCACGCAGCAGTGCGGCGCGTTCGGCCTCGGAGAAGTCCGGCATGGCCCTCGCCAGCAGCTCCGGGGAGCCGAACAGCGCGGTGAGCAACCGCTCCGGGGAGAGCAGCGGCCACAGCTTCTCGGCCAGGTCCTGGAAGTCACGCTCGACGACGAGCGCGTCGGCGAGGTCCACCACGTCGTCCAGGTCCATGGACCCGCCCCGGTCCCTGGCGATCCGCAGGGCCAGCTCCGAGGAGAGCCGCTCGACCAGGGCCGCTCGGGCCGCGTTGTGGGGTTCGCCGGTCCTGTGCGCGGCGGCGTGGGCCCGCTCGCAGAGGGCCCGACCGATCACGAGCTCCTCCTGGTGGGGCGAGCTTCGGCCCACGGTGATGGTCCATGACTCCTCGGGCAGCTGCCGGAAGCCGTCCAGCGCGGCGGCGAGTACCCCGGCCATCCGTGCGTCGCCCTTGACGGCGGCCGCCTCGGGCGTCTCCGTGTCGGTCCCGGTCACGCCCGGGTAGAGCGCGCCGATGCTGCTCAGTACGACCTCGCTCTCGCCGAGCGCGGGGAGTACCTGGTCGATGTAGCGCAGGAACGTCGTGTTCGGCCCGATGACCAGCACACCGCGCCTGGCCAGCCGGTCGCGGTGGGTGTAGAGCAGGTACGCGGCGCGGTGCAGGGCGACCACGGTCTTGCCGGTCCCCGGACCGCCCTGCACCACCAGGACGCCGCCGAGCTCGGAGCGGATGACCCGGTCCTGTTCGGCCTGGATGGTGGAGACGATGTCGCCCATCCGCCCGGTCCTGGCCGCCGTCAGTGAGGCGAGCAGGGCGGTCTCCCCGCTGAGCTCGGCGCTGTCCCGGTCCTCCAGGGCACTCACGCCGAAGGCGTCGTCGTCGAAGCCGACGACCGTCCGGCCCTTGCTCCGCAGGTGCCGTCGCCCCACCACACCGCCGGGCACGGCTGGCGTCGCCCGGTAGAACGGCTCCGCGGCCGACGCCCGCCAGTCGGTCAGGAGCGGCTCGTGGTCGTCGTCCGCCAGGGCGATCCGGCCGATGTACCGCCGCTCGCCGTCGGCGCTTTCGATCCGGCCGAAGCAGAGCCCGCACTCGGCGGCGTACAGTTCCGACAGCCGGCGGGTGTGGTGGATCTCCAGCGTGTCCCGCTCCATCCGGGACTGGAAGGTTCCGCCCTTGTCCTGGAGATGGATCTCGCGCAGCCGAGCCGTCGCGAGTTCGCGCTGGGCTTCGAGGCGGTCGTACAGCTCACCGACGTATTCGTTCTCCGCTCGCAGCTCTCCGGTCCGCCGGTCGTCGGAGGGCTGAGCGCCGTCACCGCCCGGATTCGTCCCGTTTCCGGCTCCGGCGCTGACCACTGAATTGAGTTCGGACGAGGACGAGGACGATGCCGATGACGCGGGGACCAAGGCTTGCTCCATTGACTCAGGACCCTCAATTGATCGAGCAATTGAGAGTGGCGGCGGAATCTCCGCTATTCACAGCACAAAAAACTGGGTCCAGGACCTGCGCGCACGCGACAGACCGGACCGGGCCCGCTCAGAACTCCTCACAGAATGGCCCTGGAAGCCAGGGCCGTTGCTCGCCAGTGAGTACGGCGCCGGAAACCTTCCGTAGCTCGACGATTCTGCAGCACGACCCGGGCCTTGCCGCAAGCCCCCCGGTGCGCTATAAGTTGGGAGTGGAAAGGAGTGGGTACTCCCCTTTCCCATTCATCGTCCGATATGAACGGACAAGCCCTCCGCCGACCAGATCCTTCCATGCCGGGGCCTCCGCTGCGAGCCCGTTCGACGGCCGCCGATTCGGCGGCCCCGACGGCCTGTCCCACTTCCCGGCCGTCCGGGCGGGGGGCGGGGCGCGGGCCGGGGTAAGGCCCGCCTAGGCTGTGTCCCGAAGCAAAACGGGCGAACCGGACCCCTCCGGGGGACCGCGAGGACGGAAAGCAGGACCCGCCGATGGGCGACGGAATGTCAGGCATGCACCACCACGGCGGGATGACACAGCTGGGCCCGTTCTCCCTCTCCAACGTCTGGACCTGGTCCCCCGACTGGGTGTTCCTGATCGGCAGCCTGGTCGCGCTGGCGCTGTACGCGACCGGCGTGGTGCGGCTGTACCGGCGCGGCGACCGCTGGCCGATCGGCCGGAGCATCGGCTGGGCGGCGGGCGTCGGCACGGTGATCCTGGTCACCTGTACCGGGCTGAACGACTACGGCATGGCGCTGTTCAGCGCGCACATGATGCAGCACATGGTGCTCTCCATGCTGTCGCCGATCCTGTTGCTGCTCGGCGCGCCGATCACACTGGCGCTGCGCGCGCTGCGCCCGGCCGGCAAGGGCCGGCCACGCGGGCCGCGCGAGCTGCTGGTGGCGCTGCTGCACAGCACCTACGTCCGGGTGATCTCGCACCCGGCGTTCACCATCCCGCTGTTCATCGCGAGCCTGTACGGGGTCTACTTCACCCCGTTGTTCGACTTCCTGATGCAGTACCGGCTCGGGCACATCTTCATGATGGTGCACTTCCTGGCCACCGGACTGGCGTTCTTCTGGCCGATCATGGGCGTGGACCCGGGCCCGCACCGGCCCGGCCATGTGATGCGGATCATCGAACTGTTCATGGGCATGCCGTTCCACGCCTTCTTCGGCGTGGCGGTGATGATGGCCAGCCACCCGCTGGTGACCACCTTCACCGAGGCGGGCGCACCACCCGGCACCGACCTGCTGGAGGACCAGAAGCTGGCCGGCGGTATCACCTGGGCGTTCGGCGAGATCCCGACCGCGATCGTGCTGATCGCGCTGGTCTACCAGTGGATGGGCTCCGAGCAGCGCCAGGCCCGGCGCCGGGACCGTGCCGAGGACCGCAACGGCGACGCCGAGCTGACGGCGTACAACGCCTACCTGGCCTCGCTGGACAAGCGGAGCCAGCGCCCGGCCCCGGCGGCCGACGCCGGCTGACCGGCCCTCCCCGCCGCAGGCACCGCGGAACCCCCGCCCGATCCGGGCGGGGGTTCCGTCGTTTCCGGGGCCCGGCCCCTCCCGCGGCTGCCTGCGGGCTCAGACCGGGCCGCCTCCGGCGGCTTCCTGCTCCCCCGCCGGACCCGCCAGACCCGCCGGACCCGCCGGACCCGTCGGACCCGTCCTAGGATCCGGAACATGCAAGCGCTTCTCATGGCCGCCCTGCTCGCCGTGGTCCTGCTGTCCCGGATCCACGAGCCGAGACGGTTCGGCAACGGGGTGCTGATCGGGCTGATCGGGGTGTGCGTCGCGCTGGGGACGGTGAGCCTGGTCGGGCACGTATCCGCCCCGGCGGGGCGCGCCGTCACGGCCGGGGCGGCCTCCGCGGTCTGGCTGAGCGGGCTGGTGACGGCCGGGCTGCTGGTGGCCAACGGGGTCACCATGGTCCGCCGCGAGGGCACCCGTCCGGCGAGCCTGCTGGCGCTGCTCACCGGCGCGGCCGTGCTCGCGCTGCTGGGGCTGCTGCTCTCCGCCACCTACCTCGACGTCCGCGCGCTGCGGGCGGCGGCCGGGGCCGCCCTGCTGATCGGCGGGTACGCGGCGTTCCTGCTGCTCTGCTTCCTCGGCTACACGCTGCTGTACCGGCGGGTGGTGGTCCGCCCCGGCTACGACTACCTGGTCGTCCTGGGCGCCGGGCTGGACGGCTGCGAGGTGCCGCCGCTGCTGGCGGCCCGCCTGGACCGCGCTCTGGAGCTCTACCGCGCCGCGGAGGCGGCCGGGCGGCCGCCCCTGGTGCTCGTCACCGGCGGCAAGGGCCCGGACGAGGGCTGCACCGAGGCCTCGGCGATGGCCGACTACCTGGTGGCCCGCGGCTGCCCGGCCGAACGGATCCGGCGGGAGGACCGGGCGACCAGCACCACCGAGAACTTCGCGTTCGGCCGGGAGCTCATGGAGCGCGAGCACCCCGGCTACCGCTGCACCGTCGTCACCAGCAGCTTCCATGTGCTGCGCTCGGCCGTCACGGCCCACCGGGCCGCCGTCCCGGGCCATGTCGTCGGCGCGCCGACCGCCGGGTACTACTGGCCCAGTGCCGCGCTGCGCGAGGCGGTCGCGACGGCCGCGCTGTATCCGCGGGTCAACGCCGCGGTCTGCCTGGTGCTCGCCGCGGCCGGAGCGGTGACCGGCTGGCGGTGGTGACCGGCCCGCCGCTGACGCGGAGAGGTCCCCGGGTCGTGGACCCGGGGACCTCCCTGTTCAGCTCGTCGACGGTCAGCCGAGGTTGGCCAGCGCCTCGTTGAAGGTCTTCGACGGACGCATCACGGCCGCGGCCTTGGCGGCGTCGGGCTGGTAGTAACCGCCGATGTCGACCGGCGAACCCTGGACGGCGATCAGCTCCTCGACGATGACCGCCTCCTGGTCGGCCAGCGTCTTGGCGAGACCGGCGAACGCCTCGGCCAGCGCGGCGTCGGCGGTCTGCTGCGCCAGCTCCTGGGCCCAGTACAGGGCCAGGTAGAAGTGGCTGCCGCGGTTGTCGATGCCACCGAGGCGGCGGCTCGGCGACTTGTCCTCGTTGAGGAAGGTGCCGGTGGCGCGGTCCAGGGTGTCGGCCAGCACCTTGGCGCGGGGGTTGTCGGTGGTCTGGGCCAGGTGCTCGAAGCTGACCGCGAGGGCGAGGAACTCGCCCAGGCTGTCCCAGCGCAGGTAGTTCTCCTTGACCAGCTGCTGGACGTGCTTCGGGGCGGAGCCGCCGGCACCGGTCTCGAACAGGCCGCCGCCGTTCATCAGCGGGACGACCGAAAGCATCTTGGCGCTGGTGCCCAGCTCCAGGATCGGGAACAGGTCGGTCAGGTAGTCACGCAGCACGTTGCCGGTGACCGAGATGGTGTCCTCACCGCGGCGGATGCGCTCCAGCGAGAACTTGGTGGCCTCGACCGGGGACTTGATCTCGATCTGCAGGCCGGCGGTGTCGTGCTCCGGCAGGTAGGTCTTGACCTTCTCGATCAGGACGGCGTCGTGCGCGCGGGTCTCGTCCAGCCAGAAGACGGCCGGGTTGCCGGTGGCGCGGGCGCGGGAGACCGCCAGCTTGACCCAGTCCTGGATCGGCAGGTCCTTGGTCTGGCAGGCACGGAAGATGTCGCCGGGCCGGACGGCCTGCTCCAGCACCACGTTGCCCTCGGTGTCGACCAGCCGGACGGTGCCGGCGGTGGCGATCTCGAAGGTCTTGTCGTGGCTGCCGTACTCCTCGGCCTTCTGCGCCATCAGGCCGACGTTCGGCACCGAGCCGATGGTCGCCGGGTCCAGGGCGCCGTGGGCGCGGCAGTCGTCGATGACGGCCTGGTACACGCCGGAGTAGCTGCTGTCCGGCAGGACGGCCAGGGTGTCGGCCTCCTTGCCGTCCGGGCCCCACATGTGGCCGGAGGTGCGGATCATGGCCGGCATCGAGGCGTCGACGATGACGTCGGACGGCACGTGCAGGTTGGTGATGCCACGGTCCGAGTCGACCATGGCCAGGGCCGGGCCCTCGGCCAGCTCGGCGTCGAACGAGGCCTTGATCTCGGCGCCGTTCGGGAGCGCGTCCAGGCCCTTGAGGATGGCGCCGAGGCCGTCGTTCGGGCTCAGGCCGGCGGCGGCGAGCGCCTCGCCGTACTGGGCGAAGGTCTTCGGGAAGAAGACGCGGACCACGTGGCCGAAGACGATCGGGTCGGAGACCTTCATCATGGTGGCCTTGAGGTGCACCGAGAACAGCACGCCCTCGGCCTTGGCCCGGGCGATCTGGGCGGCCAGGAACTCGTTCAGGGCGGCGGCGCGCAGCACCGAGGCGTCCACGACCTCGCCCGCGAGCACCGGCACCGACGGGCGCAGCACGGTGGTGGCGCCGTCCTCGGCCACCAGCTCGATGCGCAGCGAGCCGTCCGCGGCGATCACGGCGGACTTCTCGGTGGAGCGGAAGTCGTCGGCGCCCATGGTGGCGACGTTGGTCTTGGAGTCGGCCGTCCAGGCGCCCATGCGGTGCGGGTGCGCCTTGGCGTAGTTCTTGACCGAGGCGGGGGCGCGGCGGTCGGAGTTGCCCTCACGCAGGACGGGGTTGACGGCGCTGCCCTTGACCTTGTCGTAACGGGCGCGGACGTCCTTGTCCTCGTCGGTCTGCGGGTCGTCCGGGTAGTCCGGCAGCGCGTAGCCCTGCTGCTGCAGCTCGGCGACGGCCGCCTTCAGCTGCGGGATGGAAGCCGAGATGTTCGGCAGCTTGATGATGTTGGCGCCCGGGGTCTTGGCGAGTTCGCCCAGCTCGGCGAGGGCGTCCTCGATCCGCTGGCCCTCCTCGAGACGCTCCGGGAAGCTCGCGATGATCCGCCCGGCCAGGGAGATGTCGCGAGTCTCCACCTGTACGCCGGCCGTCGAGGCGTAGGCCTGGACCACGGGCAGGAACGAATACGTTGCCAGGGCAGGCGCCTCGTCGGTGTGCGTATAGATGATGGTCGAGTCAGTCATCGGTACTCCGCTTCACGTCTCCAACGTCTTGATGTCAAGATATCTCGTGATTGCCCCTTCGCTCCACCTCCCCCCGCTCCGGAGCGCACGCCGGGCGCCCGGCGGGCTCGTCGAGAGTCAGCTCCACCGTCGTCCCCGGGCGGGCCCGGGGCAAACGGAGCACCGCCGGAACCGGCCCAAGACCTAGGACTGTCCGGCCAGGCGCCGGTCGAACTCGGCGGTGTCGGACACGAACCAGAGCTGGCGGCCGCCGTTGCTCTCGCGGACGAAGTCCCGCAGGGCGCCGCTGGCGGCGGTGTGCCGGGAGATGTCGCCGACGACGGCCAGGCCCAGGCGGTAGTTGGCGAACTTCTGGACGATCCCGCCGGCGATCCGGGTGCTCAGCCGGAAGAAGTCGTCCTCGAGGCGGGCCACCGGGACGACGACCCAGGTGGCGCCCTGCCCGAAGGCGTCGCCGATCACGTCGGTCGCGTCGTGCTCGTCGCGCAGCGGCGGGCCGTCGGCGGGCAGCCACAGGACGGTGGCGGTGGGCTCAGACATGGCGGTTCTCCCCGATCAGCGCGTTGACGATGGCGAGCAGCTCCGCGGTGTCGGCGAGCCCGCCCAGAATGATCACCTTGAGCGCCGACCGCTCCTCGTGGTGGACGGTCTCGACGAACAGCCGGCCGCCGGCCGCCCGGGGGCCGGCGATCGCGGCCATGACCGTGTTGCTCAGGCGCGCGGCCTCCTCGACGCCGACGCCGTCGATCCGGACGACCGTGGACGCCTCGGCGTGCCGCCGCTCCGGCTCGGGGGCCGGGGCCGGGGTGCCGGTGAACGCCTCCAGGTCGGAGCGGGTGATCCGGTACTGCTTGCCGATCCGCGTCGCCTTCAGCCGACCGTCCCGGACGTAGCCGCGGACGGTGCGGACGTGCAGGCCCAGCAGTTCGGCCACCTGTTCCACCGAGTAGTACTGCGACACCGACCGCCACTCCCTTCCCATTTCCCTATGCTTACGCAAACTACCATTCGGATGGTCCTTATAGGTAACGATAGTGACGGTTCACGGGCAGGCCGCCGGGCCGAACGTCAAGAGTCCGTCAACGCCGCGTCAGGACGGGCGCCGCCGGGCGGAACGCGGCCTAGCGTCGAGGAAGCAGTTCCGGCAGGCCCCTCCACCACTCGGGAGCACCCGCATGGCCCGCGTCGTCTGGCACGTCCCGGTCACCGTCACCGGACGCACCACCGTCCTCCGCCTCTTCCGCCTGCGCGACGGCCGCCGCCGCGCGGTCGGCTTCAGCTCCGCCGAGGCGCCGGCCGCCCTCCTCTGGCCGGCCCGGTCCGCCACCGAACCCGGTGAACCGGCCCTGCGCGGGCTGACCACCCCGCTCGGCGTCGACACGCTGGTGCTCGACCCCCGACTGGTGGCGCCGCCGGTCGCCGGCACCGCCGCCCGTCCGACACCCGCCGCGGCCGCACAGCTCCAGCACCGGTGACGGCTCTCCAGCTGCTCCCCGGAGACCGGCAGCCCGAACGGGCCAGGACACTGCATGCCCTGGCCCGGATCCGCTTCGGCCCGGTGCCGCTCGACTTCGACCGGCTCGCCGCCGAGTTCCCCGCCGTCCAGAGCGGTCTCGCCCTCGCCGGCGAGGCCGACCTGGAGCTCCGTCTCGCCTGCACCGGCCCCGAGGAGTTACGCGCCATCTCCACCGCGCTGCTCCGCGCGGGCGCCGCACGCGTCAGGATCGACCTCGTCCTGCGCGCGCTGGCGCCCGCCGCGCCCGCGCTGCGGTCACTGCCCGCGCCCGCCCGGAGCCGCTGACCGGGGAACCCGGTCCGCCCGCCGCCCCCGAGGGTGCGACGGGCGGACCGGCCCGGGGCCGCTCAGCCGGACTCGCGGGCGAGGGCGGCGACGGCGGTGAGCAGCAGGGCGGAGCCGGCCAGGAGCGCGGGGGTCACCTCCTCGTCGAAGAGGGCGGTCGCGATCAGCGC
Source organism: Kitasatospora sp. NPDC092286 (assembly GCF_044755565.1). NCBI lineage: Bacteria > Bacillati > Actinomycetota > Actinomycetes > Kitasatosporales > Streptomycetaceae > Kitasatospora > Kitasatospora sp. NPDC092286. The sequence goes on from NZ_JBIVRD010000003.1 coordinate 144,878, forward strand.
CGCCGTGGCGGGTTCGAGCAGGACGAGGACCGAGGCGGTGGCGCCGGGGACGACGGTGAGACCGGCGAAGTACCAGCGGTAGGCGAGCAGGGTCGGCACCGTGCCGAGGAAGAGCAGGGCGCCGGCCGTCAGGGCGAGGTCGCCCGCGGTGGGCAGGACACCGGCGGCCGCGGCCGCCGGCAGCAGGCAGAGCGTGCCGGTCGCGAACGCGCCCGCCGTGGCCCCCGTCGAGCCGCCGCCGCGCGCCCAGAGGGTCAGTCCGCTCTGCACCGCGCCCGCCAGCACGGCAAGCGCGACACCGAGCACCGGGCGCGGGCCGGCCGCCGGGGCGGCGACCAGCAGCGCCAGCCCGGCCAGTGCCAGGGCGATCGCGGACACCGCCCGCACGGTGAGGCGCTCGCCGAGCAGCAGATGGGCGCCCAGGCTGGTCAGGACGGGCCCCGCGCCGATGGTGATCAGGGTGCCCAGCCCGAGGCCCGCGTACTGCACCGAGCCGAAGTAGGCGGCCTGGCTGACGGCCAGCCCGAGCCCGGTGAGGACGGCGACCCCGCGCCGGCCGGGCGTGGCGCGGCGCCGGCCGGACGGCAGGAGGGTCAGACAGGCGGCGGCAACGGCCAGGCGCCAGAAGCAGACGGACACCGGGCCCAGTCCGCTGGTGCGCAGCAGCAGCGCCGCCACCGCTCCGCCCACGCCCCAGGCGACCGCGGCGGCCGAGATGGACAACAGGCCGCGCCGGAACGGCACGGCGGTGTGCGAGGTCATGCGTCGGTTCTCCACGATGAGATGCCGGATGAGGTCCGCGGGTGGTGCGGGCGGCAGCTATCGACCCGGTGGCGGCAGGGCCGCCGGGCAGGGAGTCGTGGAGTGTGCCGCCCGCTATCGGACGGGCGGCGGCAGGATCACAGGACGCATACGGGTCAGGGTACGCGGCCGGGCCGTCGACGACGGCCCGGGCCCGGGCCGCCCGCGGCCTTCTCATCGTTCGCTTGCGCAACGTACGGTCGGGCCGGGACATGGTGGAGGTCGGCCTCCGCCCCCGGGCGGAGGAGAGCAGCGGCGTGGACCACCTGACATACGACGAGGTCAAGGCGGCCGGGGAGCGGATCGCGGGCCGGGTACGGCCGGTGGCGGTGGCGCCGGGGGACGACGGCGGACGGGTCTGGCTGGCGCTGGAGTTCCTGCAGCACACCGGGAGCTTCAAGGCGCGCGGGGCGCAGAACTTCCTGCTGGCGCACGCCGAGGCGGGCGGCCTGCCGGCGGCCGGGGTGACCATCGCGTCGGGCGGGAACGCGGGGCTGGCCTGCGCCTGGGCGGCGCGTGAACTCGGCGTGCGGGCCACGGTGTTCCTGCCGGAGACGGCACCGGCGGTGAAGCTGGCCCGGCTGCGCTCGTACGGTGCCGAGGTGCGGCTCGCGGGCTCCGAGTACGCGGAGGCGCTGGCCGCCTGCGCGGAGTTCGCGGCGGAGAGCGGCGCGCTGGCCTCGCACGCGTACGACCACCCGCTGATCGCGGCCGGGGCGGGCACCGTCCTGGAGGAGATCCGGGCCCAACTGCCGGGCCTGGACACGGTGGTGGTGTCGGTGGGTGGCGGCGGGCTGTTCGCGGGCGTGGCGGCCGCCGCCCGGGAGCACGGCGTCCGGGTGGTGGCGGTGGAGCCGGAGCGCAGCCGGGCGTTGAACGCGGCGCTGGCGGCGGGTCACCCGGTGGACGTCACGGTGGATTCGGTCGCCGCCGACGCGCTGGGGGCCCGCCGGGCCACCGCGCTCGCCGTGCACGCCGCCCAGCACGACGGTGTGCGTTCGGTGCTGGTCCCGGACACCGCCATCGTCCGGGCCCGGCAGGAGCTGTGGGACGAGCGCCGGATCGCGGTGGAGTACGCGGCCGCCACCGCCCTCGCCGCCGTGGAGGCGGGGGAGGCCGCGGAGGGCGAGCGGGTCGCCGTGCTGCTCTGCGGCGCCAACACCGACCCGTCGGACCTGGCGGCAACCCGCTAGCGGGCGGAGGAAGTTCGTACCCGCCCGCCCCTGGAAGGCGCCGCATCACCATGCGGCGCCTTCCATTTCCATAAGCGCGTCGGCCGTTCACAATGCCACCCTCGGGGGCATTCTCAATTCCCGCTCAAATCCCCGGACCTACTGATCGGTCACGTAACGAGTCCGCGACCGCACCACCCCCTACCAGCGCGTATATCCAGAAAAGTACGTAAACATTCAGTAACGGAATCTGTGCAGGCGCCTCTGCATGCGCCTACTGTGTGGCAACTCTCCTTGCTCCGACCACCGGGGCCCCCACACACAGAGAGACGACGAATGGTTTCCCTCAACCAGCTGTCCTCACCGGGCACGGGCACCGGCTCCGATTCCCCCACCGGAGCCCCCAGTCCCTCCCACCGCTCGTTGCGCCGCGAGGTCGGCCTGATCGGCCTGCTATGGGCTTCGGTCGGCTCCATCATCGGCTCCGGCTGGCTGTTCGGCGCCAAGAACGCCGTCGTGGTGGCGGGCCCGGCGGCTGTCGTCTCCTGGGGCATCGGCGCGGTCGCGATCGTCCTGCTCGCGCTGGTGCACGCCGAGCTCGGCGGGCTCTTCCCGGTCTCCGGCGGCACCGCGCGCTACCCGCACTACGCCTTCGGCGGCCTGGCCGGCATGTCGTTCGGCTGGTTCACCTGGCTGCAGGCCGCGACGGTGGCGCCGATCGAGGTCGAGGCGATGATCGGCTACGCCGGGCACTGGGAGATCGCGCGGAGCCTGCTCAACGACAACGGCACGCTCACCGCGAGCGGTTTCGTGGTGGCGACCTTCCTGATGGCGATCTTCGTCGCCGTCAACTTCCTCGGTGTGCGGGTGCTGGCCCACACCAACAGCGTCGCGACCTGGCTGAAGATCTTCGTCCCGCTGTTCGCCATCTTCGTGCTCGCCGTGACCAACTTCCACGGCTCCAACTTCACCTCGCACGGCTTCGCGCCGTTCGGCGTCAAGGGCGTGCTGGCCGCGATCAGCTCCAGCGGTGTGATCTTCGCCCTGCTCGGCTTCGAGCAGGCGATCCAGATCTCCGGTGAGAGCCGCAACCCCAAGCGCGACATCCCCCGCGCGGTGCTCGGCTCGGTGGCCGTCGGCACCCTGATCTACACCCTGCTCCAGGTCGTCTTCATCGGCGCGCTGCCCGCCACCTCCTTCGCGGGCGGCTGGGGCAACCTCGACTTCCCCGGCATCGAGGGCCCGTTCGCCGGCCTCGCCACCCTGATCGGCCTCGGCTGGCTCGCCTGGGTGCTCTACTTCGACGCCATCGTCTCCCCCGGCGGCACCGGCCTGATCTACACCACCTCGACCTCCCGGATCTCGCTCGGCCTGAGCAAGAACGGCTACGCGCCGCAGCTCTTCGAGCGGCTGGACAAGCGCGGGGTGCCGTGGTTCGGGCTGATCACCTCCTTCGTCACCGGGGTGATCTGCTTCCTGCCCTTCCCCAGCTGGCAGGAGCTGGTCGGCTTCATCACCTCCGCCAGCGTGCTGATGTACGCCGGTGCCCCGCTGGCCTTCGGCGCGCTGCGGCGCCGGCTGCCCGAGCGTGAGCGCTCCTACCGGCTGCCGCTGGGCGGGCTGATCTCCCCGGCCGCGTTCGTGGTCTCCAGCCTGATCATCTACTGGTCCGGCTGGCACACCCTGTCCCGCCTGGGCGTCGCGATCCTGATCGGCTACGCCCTGCTCGGCGGCTACGCCGCGTACGCGATCCGCAAGGGCCTGCCGAACGCGCCCAGGCTGGAGTGGCGCGCCGCCCAGTGGCTGCCGGTCTACCTGGTCGGCCTCGGGATCATCTCCTGGCAGGGCGGCTTCGGCGACGGCCTGGGCAACCTGCCGATGTGGTGGGACATCGCCGTGGTCGCCGTCTTCTCGCTCGTGGTCTACTTCTGGGCGATCCGGGTCGCCCTGCCCACCGACGCGATCGAGCGCAACATCGAGGACGTCGAGGTGGTCGACGAGGGCGGCCACTGACCCTCCGCGCCACCCGCGTGTGGGCCCGCCGATCCGGCGGGCCCACACGTCGTCCGAGGCACGTCCGACGGCTCCCGCCCTACAGCTTCAGCACCGCCCGCAGCGCCGCCGCCACGGCCGCCTCCGGATCGTCCACGGCCCCCTCCGAGCGCCAGGCGACGAAGCCGTCCGGGCGGACCAGCACCGCGCCGTCCCGCCGGACACCGTGCAGCTCGGCGAAGTCCGCGCCCGGCTCGGGCGCCAGGTCGTCCTCCGCGCCGGTGCCGATCCGGTAGCCGTCCAGCGGCACGGCCAGCCGGTCGGCGGCCCGCCGGGCGCCCTCCTGCCAGGCCGTCCCCTCGGGGCCGGTGAGCAGCACCATCGTCTGCTCGTACAGGTCCAGGGTGGAGAGCCGGACCCCGGCCCGCAGCAGCCACTGGTGCGGCGCCCGGCTGCCGGGCTCGCCCGCCGACTCGAACCGCTCCGGCACCACCGCACCGGCCGGGTCCGCCCCCGCCACCGCGCCCACCGGGTAGCGGTAGCCGAGCGCCACCGCCAGCACCCCGGCCTGCCGGCCGGCCCCCGGGACCACCGAGTACCCGGGGTGGCTGTGCTCGGCGGACCGGGCCGAGGCCCGCGCGCTGGTGACCTCGGCGACCGGGCGGCGCTCCTGACCGTACGTCTCCAGCAGCTCCGGGCCGGCCCAGCCGCAGAGCACCGCGGCCAGCTTCCAGGCCAGGTTGTGCGCGTCCTGGATGCCGGTGTTGGAGCCGAACGCGCCGGTCGGCGACATCTCGTGCGCCGAGTCCCCGGCCAGGAAGACCCGCCCGCCGGAGTAGCGCTCCGCCACCCGCTCCGCCGCGTGCCAGGGCGCCCGGCCGGTCACCTCCACGTCCAGGTCCGGCATACCGATGGCGGCCCGGATGTGCCGCACGCACCGCTCGTCGGTGAACGCCTCCAGCGGCTCGCCGTCCTCGGGGTGCCAGGGCGCGTGGAAGACCCACTCCTCCTGGTTGTCCACCGGCAGCAGCGCGCCGTCGGCCGTCGGGTTGGTCAGGTAGCAGGCGATGAAGTGGCGGTCGCCCACCACCTCGGCCAGCCGCTTGGCCCGGAAGGTGATGCTGACGTTGTGGAACAGCTCGCCCTTGCCGGTCTGGCCGATGCCCAGCCGCTCCCGGACCGGGCTGCGCGGACCGTCCGCCGCCAGCAGGTACCGCGCCAGCACCCGCCGCTCCTCGCCGGTCTCCCGGCTGCGCAGCAGCGCCGTCACCCCGTCGGCGTCCTGTTCGAAGGAGACCAGCTCGGTGCTGAAGCGGACGTCCCCGCCCAGCTCGCGGGCCGACCGCAGCAGCACCGGCTCCAGGTCGTTCTGGCTGCACAGGCACCACGAGCTGGGGCTGAACCGGGCCAGCCGGCCGCCGGGGTCGATCTCCCGGAACAGCCACTCCTGCTCCTCACCGGTCAGCGAGGGGGCCTGCAGGATGCCGTGGTTCGCGGCGAGCACCGAGGCCGCCTCACGGATCGCCGGCTCGATGCCGGCCACCCGGTAGAGCTCCATCGTGCGGACGTTGTTGCCTCGGCCACGCGGGTGATGCGAGGTGTCCGCGTGCTTCTCGACCAACAGGTGTCTGACACCCAGTCGGCCCAGGAAGAGGGAGGCCGACAGCCCGACCAGCGAGCCGCCGACGATCAGGACCGGCACCCGGTCGTCAACTTTCGGATTCATCAGTTGCTCCAGCCTGTAAGGGGATCCGCGGCACCGCCGCGGTGGCCCATGCCGCCCTCCGCGGGGCCGGCGTGGACGGCCCCCGTCCTTCCATCCCCCGCGCCGACGGCCTTCTGCCGCCCCTTCGCCCGGATGGCCCGCATATCTCGCGCCGTCCGTGGGCTCCGCGCACGATCGACCTCAGGCCTGGCGCCGACCGCCCGGGCCGAACGCCTCCGCCCGCCGCACCGCCCGCCGTCCCACCCGAGATCCCCGCCGGACGCCGCCCACCGCGGCCCGCGGCGAGCGGCCCAGAGCAGAAAGTGGATCATGACGACTCTGTCAGAACCTCAGGCGCGGCAGCACGCCGACTCCGACACCCGGCTCCGGGTGGTGCTGATGCTGGAGATCCAGGACGGCGCCCAGCAACGCTTCCTCGACGTCTACGAGAACCTCCGCCACCAGGTGGCCTCGGTCCCCGGCCACGTCAGCGACCAGCTCTGCCAGTCGATCAACGACCCGCGGCAGTGGCTCATCACCAGCGAGTGGCGGGACCAGGAGACCTTCCTGAAGTGGGTGGAAAGCCCGGCGCACCGCGAGATGGTCAAGCCGATGCACGGCTGCGTCAGCGACACCTTCCGCTCGATGCGCTACACCATCCTCCGGGAGACCTCCGTGGCCGGGGCCACCGGCACCGCCCGCCCCGTCGAGGTGCCGCCCGGCCTGCCGCGCACCACGCCCGCCGGACACGTCGGCCCGCCGAAGGCCGACCCCGGCCCGGACGGCGTCGTCCGGCACGCCCTCACCTTCACCGTCAAGCCCGGCAGCGAACACGAGGTGGCCCGGATCCTGTCCGGCTACACCTCGCCCAAGGCCGAGGTGGACGAGACCACCCGGCTGCGCCGCACCTCGCTGTTCATGCACGGCAACCGGGTGGTCCGGGCCGTCGAGGTGATCGGCAACCTCGGCGACGCGCTGCGCCATGTCGCGATGCAGCCCGAGGTGCGGAGCGTCGAGGCGGAGCTCAACCCCCATCTGGAGGAGGCCCGCCAGCTCGGTGACCCGCAGTCCGCGCGCGCCTTCTTCGCCCGCGCCGCGCTGCCCGCCGGACACCAGGCGGTCGCCGGCTCCCCCACCGCCGGCCGGCTGCACCGGCACGCCGTGCTCTACCCGGTGAAGCCCGGCAGCGGGCAGGAGGTCGCCGACCTGCTCTCGGCGTACGACGACGAGGCCACCGCCGACCCGACCGGGCCGGTCGTGACCGGCACCGTCTTCCACCGGGACGACACCGTGGTCCGCCTGGTGGACCTCCGGGTGCCCGCCGAGGCCGACCCGGCGGCGGCGCTCGGCGTGGCGGGCGAGCGCGAGGCCGCCGCCCTCGGCCGGCTGCTCGACCTCGGCCCCGGGGGCGACCTGCGCACCGTCGCCGGGCTCAGCCGCTTCCTCGCCGCCCGGGCCATGAGCCCGGTCACCGACCGCAGCTCGCAGGACAGCTGACCAACCACCCGATCCCAGCCCAGCCCCGGAGGAAGAAACCATGTCCACGCAGTACCCACGGATCGTGCACGTCGACGAGGCGCCGGAGAACCGTCGGCGCGGAGGCGATCTGCGCGCCATGCTCACCCCGACCACCTGCGGCGCCACCAGCGGGTTCATGGGCCTGGCCATCGTGCAGCCCGGCGAGCGGATCGGCGAGCACTACCACCCGTACTCCGAGGAGTTCGTGTTCGTGGTCTCCGGCGACCTGGAGGTGGACCTGGACGGCGTCACCCGCACGCTCAAGCCCGACCACGGCCTGATGATCCCGCTCAACATGCGCCACCGCTTCCGCAACGTCGGCGACACCGAGGCCCGGATGGTCTTCCACCTCGGCCCGCTGGCACCGCGCCCGGAACTCGGCCACGTCGACACCGAGGAGACCGCGACGTCCGGCCCGCCGGAACACGCCAAGGCGGCTTCGTGACCAGGCGTGTCGCCGTCACCGGAATCGGCGTGGTCGCACCCGGAGGCGTGGGCGTGCCGGCCTTCTGGCGGCTGCTCACCTCCGGCCGGACGGCGACCCGGGGCATCACGCTCTTCGACCCCGCCGGATTCCGTTCCCGGATCGCCGCCGAGTGCGACTTCGACCCGGCGGCCCACAGGCTGAGCCAACATGACGTCCAACGAGCCGACCGCTACGTGCAGTTCGCGATGGTGGCGGCGGACGAGGCGATCGCCGACGCGGGCCTGGACCTGGCCGCCGAGGACCCGTGGCGGATCGGCGTCTCGCTCGGCACCGCCGTCGGCGGCACCACCCGGCTGGAGCACGACTACGCCCTGGTCAGCGCCGGCGGCGCGCGCTGGGACGTCGACCACCTGCGGGCCGAGCCCCAGCTGCACCGGGCCTTCGCGCCCAGCACCCTCGCCTCGACCGTCGCCGAACGGGTCGGCGCCCACGGCCCGGTGCAGACGGTCTCCACCGGCTGCACCTCGGGGCTGGACGCGATCGGCTACGCCTTCCAGGCGGTCGAGGAGGGGCGCACCGACATCTGCGTCGCCGGCGCCTCCGACTCGCCGATCTCCCCGATCACCGTCGCCTGTTTCGACGCCATCAAGGCCACCAGCGAGCGCAACGACGACCCGGAGCACGCCTCCCGCCCCTTCGACGCCCACCGGGACGGCTTCGTGCTCGGCGAGGGCGGCGCCGTCCTGGTGCTGGAGGAGCTGGAGCACGCCCGCCGTCGCGGCGCCCGGATCTACGGCGAGATCGGCGGCTTCGCCACCTTCGGCAACGCCTACCACATGACCGGCCTCACCCAGGAGGGGCTGGAGATGTCCCGGGCGATCGACGACGCCCTCGACCACGCCCGGGTGGACCGCACCGGCGTCGACTACGTCAACGCGCACGGCTCGGGCACCAAGCAGAACGACCGGCACGAGACGGCGGCCGTCAAACGTTCCCTCGGCGGGCACGCGTACAAGACGCCGATGAGCTCGATCAAGTCGATGGTCGGGCACTCGCTCGGCGCGATCGGCGCGATCGAGCTGGTCGCCTGCACCCTCGCGCTGGCCCACGGCGTGGTACCGCCGACCGCCAACTACGAGACTCCGGACCCGGAGTGCGACCTCGACTACGTACCGCGCACGGCGCGGGAGCTGCCACTCCGTCACATCCTGTCGGTCGGCAGCGGATTCGGCGGATTCCAGTCCGCCGTTGTGCTCAACAGAACGGGGTGAGATCCATGACGTCACGTCAACAGGGCCGCCGGTCAGCGGTCACCGGCCTGGGCGTGGTGGCGCCGAACGGCGTGGGGGCCGACGCCTTCTGGAAGGCCACCAGGCAGGGCGTGAGCGTCCTCGACCGGATTTCCCGCGAGGGCTGCGCGGATCTTCCGCTGCGCGTCGCGGGCCAGGTGCGGGACTTCGACCCGCAGGCCGTGATCGACGGCCGCTACCTCGTACAGACCGACCGCTTCACGCACTACGCGATGGCGGCCGCCGACCTCGCTGTGGCGGACGCCGGGTTCAGCCCCGACCCCAAGGATCCGTTCACGGTCGGCGTGGTGACCGCGGCCGGCTCGGGCGGCGGCGAGTTCGGCCAGCGCGAACTCCAGCAACTCTGGGGTCAGGGGCCGAAGTTCGTCGGCCCCTACCAGTCCATCGCCTGGTTCTACGCGGCCAGCACCGGCCAGATCTCGATCCGCGGCGGCTACAAGGGCCCCTGCGGGGTGGTCGCCAGCGACGAGGCCGGCGGCCTGGACGCGCTCGCGCACGCCGCCCGCGCGATCGAGCGCGGCACCGACGCGGTGGTGGTCGGCGCCGCCGAGGCCCCGCTGGCGCCGTACTCGATGGTCTGCCAGCTCGGCTACCCCGAACTCAGCCTCGCCGAGCACCCGGACCGGGCCTATCTGCCGTTCTCCCCCGCCGCCAACGGCTTCGCCCCCGCCGAGGGCGGCGCGATGCTGCTGCTGGAGGACGAGGAGGCCGCCCGCCGGCGCGGCGCCACCGTCCGTGCCCTGCTGGTGGGACACGGCGCCACGTTCACCGGCGCCTCCCGCTGGGAGGATTCCCGCGAGGGTCTGGCCAACGCCATCCGGATAGCGATGAACGACGCGCGGATCGCCGCGGAGGAGATCGACGTGGTCTTCGCCGACGCCCTCGGTGTCCCGGCCGCCGACCGAGCCGAGGCCCTCGCCCTGGCCGACGCCCTCGGCCCGTACGCCGAACGCGTCCCGGTGACAGCACCCAAGACCGGCACCGGACGCGCCTACTGCGGCGCGCCGATGCTGGACACGGCCGCCGCCGTCCTCGCGATGGAGGACGGCGTCCTGCCGCCCACCCCCAACGTCACCGAGGTCTGCCATGAGCTCGCCCTGGTGACCGGCCATGCCCGACCGGCCGAACTGCGCACCGCGCTGGTGCTCAGCCGCGGGCTGATGGGCTCCAACGCCGCGCTGGTGCTCCGGCGCGGCCGGCTGGACTGACCGGGCCCGACCGTTCCCCCGGTCCGGCTCGGCTCGGCTCCCGATCGCCTGTCGGCCCGCCTGTTGATCCGTCTGTTGATCCGCTCTTGTTTTGAAGGGACATCCCGTGAACAACACCCTCAGCTATCCCGAACTGGCCGCCCTGATCCAGGCCCGGGCCGGCGTCGTGGTCAACCCGCTCGACCTGGAGCGCCCGGGCGCGAGCTTCGACCAGTTCGGCGTGGACTCCCTCGGTCTGCTCGGCGTGGTCGGCGAGCTGGAGAACCGGCACGGACTCAAGGTCGCGTCCGGCGCGGAGTCGTCCAAGACCCCGGCCGAGTTCGTGGAACTGGTCAACGCCTCGCTCTCCACCACGGCAGGTGCCTGAGATGCCCGGACACACGGACAACGAGATCGTCATCGCCGCGCCGCTCGACCTGGTCTGGGAGATCACCAACGACCTGGAGAACTGGCCGCAGCTGTTCAGCGAGTACGCCTCGGTCGAGGTGCTGGAGCGGGAGGGCGACAGCGTGCGCTTCCGGCTCACCATGCACCCCGACGAGAACGGCCAGGTCTGGAGCTGGGTCTCCGAGCGCACCACCGACCGGGCCTCGCTCGCGGTGCGCGCCCGCCGGGTCGAGCCCGGGCCGTTCGAGTTCATGGACATCCGCTGGGAGTACGCGGAGGTCCCGGCCGGCACCCGGATGCGCTGGATCCAGGACTTCGCGATGAAGCCCACCGCGCCGGTCGACGACAAGGGCATGGTCAACCACATCAACCGCAACTCGCGGGTCCAGATGCAGCTGATCCGCGAGAAGGTCGAGAAGCAGGCCGGGGAGGTGTGAACGGGATGCACCGCGCACTGATCGTCGCCCGGATGAAGCCGGACGCGGCCCAGGGCATCGCCGACGTGTTCGCCGAGTCGGACCGGGGCGAACTGCCGCACCTGATCGGCGTCACCGGCCGCAGCCTGTTCCAGTTCGGCGACGTCTACCTGCACCTGATCGAGGCCGACCGCCCGCCCGGCCCGGCCGTCGCCAAGGTGATCGGCCACCCGGAGTTCCGGCAGGTCAGCGACCGTCTCACGGCCTACGTGCAGGCGTACGACCCGGCCACCTGGCGGGAGCCCAAGGACGCCATGGCGCGTGAGTTCTACCGCTGGGAGCGCGGCGGGCCCAACTGACCTGCCCCGCCCTCCGTGGAACCGCCCCCGGCCCGCGCCGGGGGCGGTCCACAAGACCGAGGAGAAGACGCCGCACAGCGGCGCGCACACCGGCGGTGGCGACCTGGCGCTGCCCGGCGGCGGGCTCGCCTCCCCGCCACGGCCACCGCCTCCCGCACCGGCCCCGGCGACGGCACCCGGAGCGGCGCACCCGACATTGATGCCGAAGGAGTGGAGTGATGGCCGGTCCCGTCCCTGGTACGTCCCGGCTGCTGCGCACGGGTATGGGCGCGATGGCGGCCGGTCTGCTGCTGATCTACAACTCGGTCGGCGCGAAGCCCTCGTCCGGACCGGTGCTGGGCCTGGCCGCTCCCCCGGCCGCCATCGGGGCCGCCGGGGCCGGTCCGGGTTCGGCCGCCGCACCGGGGGCGCCGGCGCTGAAGCCGGCCATTCCGACCCGGCTGCGGATCCCGCAGATCGCCGTGGACGCGCCGTTCACCGAGCTCACCCTGGACGCGGCCGGCCAGCTCAACGCGCCGCCCCTGGACGACAAGAACCTGGTCGGCTGGTACCGGGACGGCGCCACCCCCGGCGAGCGCGGCAGCGCGGTGGTGGCCGGGCACGTGGACACCGCCAAGGGTCCGTCGGTGTTCCTGCTGCTCAGCCTGCTGCTGCCGGGCAACAGGGTCGAGGTGACGCGCGCGGACGGCACGGTCGCCGTCTTCTCGGTGGACTCCGTGGAGACCTTCGCCAAGAACGCCTTCCCCGACCAGAAGGTGTACGGGAACACGCCGGACGCGCAGCTGCGGCTGATCACCTGCGGCGGTACGTACGACCGCACGCGCCACGACTACCTGGACAACGTGGTGGTCTTCGCGCACCTGGAGTCCTCGCACAGGGCCTGACGGGCGCGCTGACACGGGGCTCGGCTCCTGGTCCGGTGTACGGCTGGACGCGCGGCCCGGGCTGCGGGACCCGGCCATGGCGGCGGGGGGGGGCGGCCCCCCCCCCCCGCGGCGGGGCCCCCCCGGGGGCGGGCCCGGCGGCGCCCCCCCCCCGCCCCCG
>NZ_JBIVRD010000003.1:157226-200324 GCF_044755565.1 Kitasatospora sp. NPDC092286
CCGGGGGGGGGGGGGGGGGGGGGGGGGGGGGGGGGGGGGGGGGGGTTGGGGGGGGGCCGGGGGGGGGGGGGGGGGGCCCCCGGGGGGGGGGGGGGGGCGCCCGCGGCCCCGGGGGGCGGGCGCCCGCCCGCGTGTGCCGGAGCCGGTCAGCCGCGCACGGTGGCCTCGAAGGCGTGCAGGTACGGGTTGACCGGGTGGACGTCCGCGACGTCGAGGCCGGCCTGCTCCATCAGCCGCACCATGCTCGCCCTGGAGTGCTTGGCGCCGCCGACGTTGAGCAGCAGCATCAGGTCCATCGCGGTGGTGAAGCGCATCGAGGGGCTGTCGTCGACCAGGTTCTCGACCACCACGACGCGGGCACCGGGCCGGGCCACCGCGACCACGTTGGCGAGGGTGCGGCGGGTGCTCTCGTCGTCCCACTCCAGGATGTTCTTGATGATGTAGAGGTCGGCGCGGACCGGGATGTCCACCCGGCAGTCGCCGGGCACCAGCCGGGCCCGGGCGGAGAAGGCGCCGCCGTCCCGGAGTCGGGCATCGGCCCCGCTGACGACCTTGGGCAGGTCGAGCAGGGTGCCGTGCAGTGCCGGGTACCTCTCCAGCAGGCTGGCCAGCACATGTCCCTGGCCGCCGCCGATGTCGACCACGGAGTCGATCCCGGTGAGGTCCAGGTAGTCGGCCAGGTCCGCGGCGGACTGCCGGCTGGAGGTGGTCATCGCCTTGTCGAAGACCTTCGCCGAGTCGACTCCATCGCTGTGCAGGTAGTCGAAGAACTCCTTGCCGAACAGCTCGGGGAAGACGTTGCGGCCTGAGCGGACGGCCTCGTCCAGCCTCGGCCAGGCCTCCCAGGTCCACGGCTCGGTGCACCAGAGGGAGATGTAGCGCAGGCTGTTGGGGGTGTCCTCGCGCAGCAGGCGGGACATCTCGGTGTGCTCGAAGCAGTCGTCGCCGCTCTCGACGAAGATGCCGTAGCAGCTCAGGGCGCGCAGCAGGCGGCGCAACGGCTCGGGTTCGGTGTCGAGTCTGACGGCGAGGTCGGTGACGGTGGTGGGGGTGTCGCCGAGCGCGTCGGCGACACCGAGCCGGGCGGCCGCGCGGACGGCGGCGGCGCAGGCGGCGCCGAAGACGATTTCCCGCAGGCGCATCGCGGCCTGCGGGGTGGTGACGGGTGCGATGGTCATGGACCGTCTTTCTGCTGGTGGCTGGGGGTGTGCGAGCGCGGGGGCCGGAGGCCGGGGGTTTGGAGGCCTGGCGGGTCCGTGGGGCGGGACGTCGTGTGGCGGCGTGCCACGGAGCGGGCGGGCGCGGTTCAGCAGTGGCCGGCCGGCTCGGAGGTCTGGCACTGGTTGCGGGCGAAGGAGTTGCTGGTGCCGGTGTCGCGATCGGCGAGGTCGGCCGGGCCGTTGCCGGTCACGAAGTTGCCGGTGACGGTGTTACGGGCGTTGGGCACGCCGACCATGCTGGGGAAGAGGACGATGCCGCCGGACATCGGGGAGGCGCCCACGTTGTCGCGGACCTGGTTGTCCGTCACCGCGGTTTCCTCGGCGCCGGTGAGCAGGATGCCGGTGCCCTGGATGTAGTCCAGGCGCGGGTTGGGCGGGCAGTACTTGTTGTTGGCGACGACCTGGTTGCGGCTGACCGTCAGCGCGCCGGCCCGGGGCACGCCCTCGTCGCCGACGATGAAGACACCGCCGCAGTTGCCGTGGATGTCGTTCTGGTCGACGCTCAGGTCGCGCAGGCGGCGGACGGTGACACCGATCCGGTTGTCGGCGAGCACGTTGCCGCTGACCACGGTGCCCTCGGTGTCGATGGCACCGCCCTCGCTGTCCACGGAGTTGGCGAGGAAGACCCCGGACTGGCCGTTGCGGGTGGACTCGTTGCCGGAGATCACGGCCCGGGTGGACCGTTCCTGGCTGATGCCCTGCTGCCCGTTGTCGTGGACGTGGACCGAGCGCACGGTCATGCCGGTGGTCTCGGTGGCGTCGATGCCGTTCTTGCGGAAGCCGGTGACGGTGAGGTTCGCGATCTGGACGTCGGCGAGGCGGTGCCCCTCGGTGCCGACCACGCAGAGGCCGTGCCCGGCGGTGGCACAGGCGTTGGCGGCGGCATTGGCCGTGGTGGTGGCGTTGGCCGTGGTGGTAGTGGCGGTGGCGGGGGCGACGGCGCCGGGAGTGGCGGTGTCAGGGGTGATCACGCTCTCCGGGCCGGCGCCGCGCAGGGTGAGCCCGGGGGTGGTGATCCGGACGCTGCCCCGGTAGGTGCCGGGGAACAGCTGGATGGTGTCGCCGGGGAGGGCCGCGTCCACGGCCTGCTGAATCGATTCTCCTGGCTGGACGATGTACAGAGCGCCGACCGCGTGGGCCGGGGGCACGGCGGCCAAAGCCGTGGTCAGAACGGTGGTGGTGGCGGCGGTGGCCGCAGCGAGGTGGTGGACCCGTCGCGTGGGCATGAGTGACGACCTGCTTTCTTACGCGCTCGCGGGGATGCCGACACGGTGACGCGGTGTGCGCGCGGGACGACTGCCGGTAGGTGTCGGCCGAGTCGACGCTATGGGCCCGCGAGTGGCCCCGCCACCAGGGCTGGGCTACGGGGCTGACAGGGCGTCGGCCATGCGCCGTACCCGTCGGCGTGGCGCACGGCGCGGCGCGCGGGGCAGGGCGTAACGGAGGCGGGCGCGGGAGGAGGCGCGACGGCCCTCCGGCCGCGCGGGCGGACGGGCGGACGGGCGGACGGGCGGACGGGCGGAAGCGCTGGGGACAGCCATGACGGGGAGTGCCGTGACGGAGGATGCCGTGACGGGGGGGTCGGGCGCTGGGGGCAGAGGTCGGTCTGCGGCCGGGGCGGCACCGTCCGAGCCGAAGACACCGGCGCGCAGGTCGACCGTCTCGATGGGCTCGGCACTGGTCGTGGATGCCTCCGCCGGGTTGCCGATCTGTCACAGATGGTGACCGGGCCGGCGCCATCCGGTCTAGCGTTCGAGCCTGGCCTCACTCGATGGAGTGGAGCGGGCGCCCGGCGCGCGTGGCATGCTCGGGGCCATGAGCACCGCAGCCGCACCGCCCGTCAGCACCGTCCGCAACCCGATCGGGGCCCATGTGCCGGTGGCCGCGCGCGGGCTGGCGGGGACGGGTCTGGCGTACGCGCGGCGGGTGGGCGCCGAGACGGTGCAGGTGTTCGTGGCGAACCCGCGCGGCTGGGCCACTCCCCCGGGCAACCCGGTGCAGGACGAGAAGTTCCGCACCGCCTGCGCCGAGCAGGGCGTTCCGGCATACGTCCACGCGCCGTACCTGATCAACTTCGGCTCGGACAACGCGGCGACCCGCGAGCGCTCGGCCGACTCACTGCGGCACTCGCTGCTGCGCGGGCACGCGATCGGCGCGCTGGGTGTGGTCCTGCACACCGGTTCGGCGGTCGGCTCGGCGCCCGGCGGCGGTTCGCGGCGGGCGGAGGCGATGGCGCAGGTCCGCGCGGACGTCCGGCCGCTGCTGGACGAGCTGGACGCGCTCGGCGAGTCCGCGCCCCGGCTGCTGCTGGAGCCGACCGCCGGCCAGGGCAGTTCGCTCTGCTCGCGGATGGAGGACCTGGCCGAGTACCTGGACGCGCTGGACGGCCACCCCAGGGTCGGGGTCTGCCTGGACACCTGTCACGCCTTCGCGGCCGGCCACGACCTCGTCGCCCCCGGCGGCACCCGGGAGGCGCTGGACGCGCTGGTCGCGGCCGCCGGGCCGGGGCGGCTGCGGCTGATCCACGCAAACGACTCGGAGGACGTGGTCGGTGCCCGCAAGGACCGGCATGCCAACATCGGCGCCGGGTTGATCGGCGCGGAGCCGTTCCGGGAGCTGTTCGAGCACCCGGCGACGGTCGGTGTCCCCCTGGTCGTCGAGACCCCGGACCGCAAGCACGGCGGGGACGGCACCGGTCACGCGATGGACATCGCGACGCTGAAGGAGCTGCGCGCACGGGCCGCCGTGCCGGCGTAGCGCGCCGCCGGGGGGCCGGAAAGCAGAGGGTGGGGCGGGAAGCCGTCCAGGCAAGTCGGCCCGATCGAGGGAGAGTTGGCCAGACAGCTTTACATTACCGATGAGTTCATATGGTTATCGTCCGACGTCTTGCCGGGCGTGGCCGAGCGCGCGTTGACTGCGCGCATGCCAACTCCTGCCGCCCCCCGCCGGGCCCCGCGCCTCGCCCTCGTCTGCGCGGCCGCCGCCGCGCTGCTCGCTCCCTCCGCCGCCGCCACCGCCGCTGCGCCCGCACCCGTGCCCGTGCCCGCAGCGGCGCCGGCGCCCGTGCCGGCGCTCAACGTGCTGACGTACAACGTCTTCCTGATGAGCAAGAACCTCTACCCCAACTGGGGCCAGGACTACCGGGCGAAGGCGATCGCGGCCGCCGACGTCTTCCGGGGCCACGACGTGGTCGTGCTCCAGGAGGCCTTCGACAACGCCGCGTCCGACCTGCTCACCGCGCAGGCCTCCGCCGCGTACCCGTACCACACCCCCGTGGTCGGCCGCTCGACCAGCGGCTGGGACGCCACCAACGGCAGCTTCAGCGCCGCGACCCCGGAGGACGGCGGGGTGATCCTGCTCAGCAAGTGGCCGATCCTGCGCAAGGAGCAGTATGTCTTCAAAGACGCCTGCGGCAGCGACTGGTGGTCGAACAAGGGCTTCGTCTACGCGGTGCTGAACGTCAACGGCGTGCGCACCCACGTCATCGGCACCCACCTGCAGTCCACCGACAGCGGCTGCTCCGCCGGGCAGCCGGCGGCGGTCCGGGCGGCACAGCTGAAGGCGATGCGGGCGTTCGTCGACGGCAAGAACATCCCGGCCGCCGAACCGGTGCTGATCGCGGGCGACCTCAACATCGACTCGCACGGCTCCGAGTACCCCGCGCTGCTCGCCAACGCGGGCGTCGCCCCGGCCGACGCGCGGACCGGCTGGGCCAACTCCTTCGACACCGTCGACAACTCGATCGCCGCCTACCGCTACCCCGGCGAACCGAAGGAGGACCTGGACTACGTCCTCTACCGCGCCGACCACGCCCGGCCGGCGACCTACACCAACACGGTGGTCCGCCTCCACAGCACGCCGTGGACGGTGAGCAGTTGGGGCACCAGCTACACCTACCAGGACCTCTCCGACCACTACCCGCTGACGGCCGGATAGGGCCCGCCCACGGCCGGGGCCCCGGCAGCCCCGGAGGCCCCGGCCAGGTGGAGGCCGGGGCAGCCGTCAGCGTTCGTGCCCGCTCTGCGCGGGTGGACGGCCGACCACCCACTACCCGACTTTGTCACGGCACGAGAACGTGTCGATGTCGGTTTCCGAGGGCTTGTAGTGGCTCTGCCAGTTCGGATCGGCAGCGACGATGCTGGACAATTCGATGCTGAAGTCCTGGCTCCAGGCAGCCGTTTTCACATAGTTCTTCAGCTTCTCCTTGATCTTCTGACACTCCGAGCGATTTCCCTTGGGGATCCCGATGCCGTAGTACTGCGCCTCCCCGATGTGCAGATTCGGGACGACGGTGAGCTCCGGATAGAGCTGGGTGAAGCCGTACAGGATCATCTGGTCGGTGGAGACGGCGGCCGCCTGCCCTGACTTGAGATCCTCGACGCACTGGGAGGCGGTGGGCGCCTGGTAGGACACCATTCCCGTGGTCCTCTTGTCGACCACCCGCGTCGAGGTGGTACCCGACCAGGTGCAGACCTTCTTCCCCGCCAGGTCGTCCAGGGTGCGAACCTGCGGCCCCTTCGCGAGCACGAGGAAGCCCTGGTACGTGACGGCGTAGGGGCCCGCGAAGTCGTGGGCGGGCAACCCGTTGGTACCCTGCAGACGCTCGTTGTTGATCGAGTACGTGGCGACCACGAGATCGATGCCGTGCTTTCCGTCAAGTACCACCTGGCGGTCCTGGGACGGCACGTCCTCATACTGGGGCAGCTTGCCGAGCGCCCCGGCGACGGCCTCGGCGACCCGCCAATCGAACCCTGACCGCTTGTAGTCGTGTGAATAACCTGTACCCGGCTGGTCGTTCTTCATGGCGACTCGAATCGTTCCCCCCGCATCCGGGCCGCATCCGGATGCGACCCCTGCGACCAGCCCCAGGCACACCAGCGTGATCCGCCAAGTCCTCTGCTTCATCAAGGCAACCACCACTCGTTGTCATGAAGAACGACGGATTCAAGATGAAGATCCATCACGCAGCCCTCCCCCGCCCTGACCACCGCTTCCAGCTCTACGTGCTGTCGTGCTCCATGCAGATCGATGTCACCGGTCTGGTGATCCCCGCTCAGCGTGATCGACTTCGCGCCGTCGCCCAGGAGGCGGATTTCCGCCCTGGTGCCGTTCATCGCGGCACAGACCCCGTCCGGGTAGTGATCGTCCAGGCTGATGCGCACCCGCAGGAAGCTGCGGGGGCTGGGCCCATCAACCACCATCGTCGCCCTGCCGTTGTCGGCCAGCGACTGAACGTCGTGCGGGGTCACCTGGCTGGTGACGTTCACGGCCACATCACCGTGGCCGGCCAACGCCCTTTGCCAGGCAGCGGCGAGCACTCCGCTCACGATGACACCACTGATGAGCCCGAGGTACCCGACGGCCTTCCGCCTGGTCCGTCCGAGAAGCCACCAGAGGCAGAACCCGGCGACGATCGCGCAGATGACCACCAGCAGGACGTACGAAACGACCTGGCTGCCGGAGGCGGCGGGCGACAGGAGGATCCCGGCCACCGCCCCGACCAGCACCACGAGCAGTGCGATCAGTTGCGGCCCATGCCCCCCGAACCTGTTGTACTGGTCACCCGAACCGCTGTGCATGGCGGTCTGCCCGCCGCCGACCTCGACCTCCGTTCGATACGTGGGCGGCCCGTCCGGCCCCGTATCCACCATCAGTTGAAGGTGACGTTCTGGTCGCCGGAGCCACTGTTTGACGGCGGCCTTTCCACCGTTGACGGTGACACTTGTCTCGTGCCGTGCGGGTTCGCGGCCCAGGGCGGTCAGCTCGCCGACGAGTGCGTTCAGGTCCGCTGTACGCATCTGTGCCAGCGCTGCTCGGATCGTCTGCAGCCGCCGAGCGCGATCGCTCTCGTCCTCGCCCTCCGCACCGGTCAGCAGGTCCTGCCAGTTCGGAAGCCCGGCCTCCGGCTCCTGCGGTGACGGTGCGCCACCTCGGTGACGGACCAGAATCTCCCGCGCCCGCCCGACCAGTTGCCCCCAGTCAAGTCGAGTCATCAGAGCAGCAATTGCGTTCACGCCAGCTGTGACGGCAACCGCCCCGAGCTCCTCGCTCATCCTGAACTCCGATCATTCATGGCACTGTTGCGGCCCATCGTAAAGTGGAGAGGGCCGCCCGTCTGCCTCTTCGCAGCACCAAACATCGTCCGGTGGGGACGAGTTCGACACCGGTCGGGCATGGATATCATTCCCTGCTGTCGCAGCACGTCACGAGCCCGAGAGGCCCCGGATTCACGCCGCCCCCGGCCGCGTCGAGATCGGGACTCAAGGGGCGAAACAGGTCTCGGAAGGCATCACCGAGGCGGAGTCGGCGGAACGGAAGTCGCCTCACAACCCATCACCCCAGCCGGACCTGGCCCGGTTCCACCCTTGCTGTCGGCGAACCACTTCGAGCAGGGGTGCCGACCCGGCGATGCGCCTTCGGCTCCACCACCGTCGACCGGGGCGCCGTCCGGGTTTCAAGCGTGGCGGTGGGGGTGTGCGAGCCGTCGACGCCGTGGTCCTCCAGCCGTTGCAGCGTGGTGGCGACCACCACCAGCGCCTGGTGACAGTTACCGGCGGTCCCCCTCCCGCGGGTACGGGCGGACGAACCAGTACACCTCAAAGCTCCACCTGGTCGAGGCGGCGCAGCAGCCGCTCCTGGCCGGGCTTCGCCTTCGTGGCGTGCTCGGCCGCAGTGAGCGGCGGTCGGCCGGGCCAGGCCCGCTTGCGGCCAAGAGGCCAGAACGAGAACGACGGGCGGGTAGACCGTGCTCCAGTGTCGGCCGGCGCGGACGGCGCCGTTATGCTGGGCCGCCCTGGCCCAACGACCTGGTGCGTGATTGCGGTGGCGATGTGACTGCCTGATCGTGCGCTCTCAGTCAGGCGGTCCTACGTTGTTGATGGGTTGGACGGGCCAGTCGTACGGTCCTGAGGCCCAGAGACGCCGGGTATGGCTTTCAGGCGGTTGCCATCGATGGTTCGGTCGCCGACCAGGCCCGCATGCGCCGCGACCTCACGGTGCTGCGGCCGGACGACGAGCACGCCGTCGAGCTGCGGATCCTCACCGGCCGACGAGCGGACCTGAGCGCCGACCGAACCCGCCGGATCAACCGCCTGCGCGGCCAACTCAACGGGATCTTCCCAGCGTTGGAGCGAGGCCTCAACCTGGACAACCAGGGACCGCTGATCCTGCTGACCGGCTACCAGACCCCCGCCGCACTGCGGCGCACCGGCCGCACCCGGCTGACGACCTGGCTCCGCCACCGCAGGGTCCGCGGCGCCGAAGCGCTGGCCCAGGCCGCCACGGAAGCGGCCGAACGCCAGCACACCGCCATCCCCGGGAAGGAAACCGCCGCCCAGGTGATCCACACCCTGGCCAAGGAGGTGACGGGCCTCAACGAGCAGATCACCGAGATCAACAAGCTCATTGCGGCCCGGTTTCGCGAACACGACCTCGCCGACGTGATCGCCAGCATGCCCGGCATCGGCCCACTGCTGGGACAACCCCGCGAGCGCGGGGCCGATCAGCTCGCACGCACGCCAAGGTGATCAGCAAGAGAGCAACCCCCGCGAGCGCGGGGCCGATCTGTTGACGTTCGCTACCCCGTACCGGCTGGCCGAGCAACCCCCGCGAGCGCGGGGCCGATACTTCGTGACCTGCGGCGTTACCGACGAGGCCGGGCCGAGAGAATCAGTCCGTCAAAGTCGACGGGCTTCCAGCGGTCCTTTCCCGCTGTCCGCACAGTCCAGCCCTGCTCGTTGCCGGCAGGCTCGACGAGGACAGCCTGGCCGTCGCCAATGCGGGTGGCGAGGAGTTCCCAGAGGCGGTCGCGGATGCGACGGCTGGGGTTGCCGACGAAGACGCCCGCGTTGACCTCGACCATCCATCGGGTGAGGTGCCCACGTAGGCCTTCAGGGGCTGCGACGAGGATGATGACGGTCATCGGCTGTCCTCTGGTGTGTCCTGGTCGAATTCAGGCCCGATGATGGCCACGTGCTCGTCGCCCATGCCGGAATCAACGACCGTGTCGGCCGGCAGACTCACAGCGGCTGACCAGTTGACGCCGCCCTGAACCGTCCCGACCCGCTCGTCCCAGAGTTCGTTGACCTCGGCGTCGGGCATGTCGATGCCGTCCGGGCTGAGGAGTGCCTTCACATCGTGGACGATCCGGCCCAGGAGTCTGTCTTCGGCAATGCGGTCACGAAGACCGAGGCGGGCGTCTCGCTCTTCGGTATGTCCGAGTTTCGCGAGGTCGAAGGCCAGCGGGATGGTGTATTCGGCCTTGTACAGGTCGGCGATGTCGAGGACGAAGGAGGTGGCCAGGCCGGTGTGGACGAAGCCGAGGCCGGGGCTTGCTCCGAGTCCGGTGATGACGGCGTGGCAGATGCCGTACAGGGCCGCGTTGGCTGCCGAGAGAAGACGATTGAGGTCGTCGCCGGCGGCGTGGGCGTCGCCGGCCTTGTAGACGCGACCGTTCCACTCGACGCCGGTGCGGCGGGACTCGGCCTGGTACAGCTTGCGGATGCGGGCGCCTTCACGGCCGCGCAGTTGCTGCATGGTGGCGGCGCTGACGTCTTCGCCGGGGAACCGCATGCGGTACATGTTGCGTGCGACGGCGAGGCGTTCCTTGGTGCGGCTGACGAGCCAGGCCTGCCGGTTGAGGAGGGCGGCTCCTCTGCTGGGGCCGAGTCCGGCCGCGTACATGCGGACGCCCTGTTCGCCGACCCAGCAGATGGTGGTGCCGGAGTCGGCGAGGAGGTTGACGGCGCCGTGGGTGATACGGGTGCCGGGGCCGAGGAGCATGACAGCAACCATGGCGGCGGGGACGCGTACTGTCTCGCGTTTGTTGACGACCACCACGGCGTTCTCGTCCCGGTCGATGTGGCTGCGTTCGACGTAGACGCTGGAGACGCGGTCGGCGAGGCGGTGCAGGTCGTGGGGGTGGGCTTTCCACCAGATGTCGGCCATCGGTCAGCGCTGTCCGCTCGGCAGTGGGGCGAGGGTGAGCAGGCCGCAGCCGTAGGCCTTGGACGGGCCGATGCCGCCGAGGAGGGCGGTCTGGAGGAGGTCGGGGTCTGTGATGCGCAGGCGTCCTTCGAAGGTGGCGGTGGTGAGGGTGACGGGGGTGCGGGTGCCGGGTTTGGTGAAGGTGCGGCGGCTGCGGTCGGTGATCCTCACCTCCTGGGCGGGCGGGCCGTCGGTGGTGGAGGGTTCCAGACCGGGTGCCGGAACGTCGGTGCGGGCGGCGGGGACGGTGAAGCCCCAGCGGGGGGTGCGTTCCAGGAACCAGGTGAGTTGCTGGGCCGCGGTGCGGTGCGCGATGCGGTAGGAGCGGTGGTGGAGTTCGGCGGCGGTCTTGGTGCGGTGGGGGCTGGACTTGTCCGGCGTGGAGGTGTTCTGGACAGGGCTCGCGGTGAGCCGGAAGCCGAACTCGCGGCCCGTGGCGAGTTGGGCGATCAGCGGGCTGTAGTCGCGGATCGCGTAGTGCTCGCCATCGGCGTCCGGCCATCCGGCCTGTTCGACGATGTGGGTCCAGTCCGGTTTGGCCGGGGTGAGGACCAGGAGCACGGGGCGGCGCGGATGGTCGGCGTCAAGGCGCCAGAGGATCCGGTCGCCCGGGGCCTGGTCGGGGATGCCGGCCATGACGGCGCCGTGCAGGGCACGCGGGTTGGCGAGCAGGGTGCGGCTGGCCGCGCGCAGGGGGTTGATGCGGACGCGGGAGAGATAGGTCATCGGGGTCACCAGCCCAGCAGGGCGAACGGGTCGTGGCCGCCGTCGGTGGCGGGCGGTTGGGCGGCCCGGGCCGCCGCGGAGGGGGTCAGGCCGGTGGGGACGTTGAGCCAGGTATGGCGGATACGCCGGGCAGTGAAGCCACGCCGGTGCGGGGCGAAGGACAGCGGCACGTCCTGCAGGACGTCGTCGCCGGCCGGATCGTCAAGGGTTGCTGCCAGGTCGATGCGGTCCACGGGGAACGGTACGAGGCCTCGCTCGGCACGTCGACGATAGACGTCCATGGCCGATCCGCCGGCCTGCCACGGTTCCTTGGCGAGGACGGCTTCCAACGTGTCGGCGCGAGGCATGCCGAGGACGACCGGTTGGGTGGGGACGCAGGAGCGCCGGCCGAGCGCGAGGGGGAAGGCCGGGTGGCGGATCGCGTCGCAGAGCGCCGTGACGAGGCCGGCCGGACCTTGAACCGCGGCGAGGAACACCGCGTCCTGGAGGTAGTAGCGGTGCGTGACGTGGGTCTCTTTGGCCGGCGAGGTGAGTTTCTGGACGCCTTTGGCGTTGACGCCGGTCTGGGGCAGCGGGCGGCCCCGGTAGTCGCTGACGGTGTGGTAGTCGCGCAGGAGGGTACCGGGCTGGTCGATGCGCACGCCCAGGCGCAAGCCGACGAGGTCGGTGATGTCTGCCTCGCGGGGGCGTCCGGCGGCTGCGGCGAGCAGCCCGACGACACCGGACTTGGTGGGCTGTGGTGGGGTGTCGCGGCGGTTGAAGGCGCTGCGGTCTCCCCAGGACTGGAGGGGGCCGGCCAGGCGCAGGACGAGCACGGCCTGTGCCTGGCCGGTCAGTTCCTCGGCGGCTGTGGGGTCGGCGGGCATCAGTTGTCCTTCACCCGCTCGGTGAGGGCGGCGCGCAGACCGTCGCGGAGCTTGGCGAAGGTCTGGTTGGGGCCGAACGCCTGCTTCAGCTGGGCCGCCTCGGCGCTCTCGTCGCCCAGGGTGTGGCAGATTCCCACGTACTTCGGGGTGTCGCCCCACTGGCTGGTGGCGACGGTGAATTCCTCGGCGAGGCGGCTCGCCGATGCGGCGACGATGCCCTCGCCGGTGGGGACGGCCTTCTCGTAGGCGGAGACGAGGTTCACGGGCTGGTCGGTGCGGACGACGACCGCGACCAGGCTGGGTCGGGTCCGGTGGGCGAAGGAGTTCCCGTAGCCGGTGGGCATGGATCGGGCGAACGAGTCGACGAACAGGTCGATGGCGTCGACGGCGGCCTTGTCCTCGCCGAGGTTGTCGACCAGTTGGTGCAGGCCGACGGTGGCATAGCGGTAGAGGGTGGCGGAGTTGAAACCGATGGTGCCGATCATTCCGGCGCCGGTCTCATCGGCGGTGTTCTCGTCGTCGACGGCGGTGTAGTAGTCGAATTCGAGCTCGGTGGCGTGGGTGGAGATGGCGTGGGCGACCTGGGTGGCGGCGTCGACGTTCAGGCCGGGGATGTCGGCGACCATGCGGCCGAACAGGGCGACGTCGGCGGGGTGCCCGGTCTGCAACTGTTCGCGGACCGGGAGGTCCTTGACCGCTTCGTCGAGCTGTTTGTCGTCGAGTGCGGCGAGGTCGGTGGCGGTTCCGGCGACGAGGTCGACGATGTTCTCCAGCTGGCGGCGGCCGAAGAAGAGCAGGTACGCGGTGTCGCCGGCCTTCTTGCCGGCGGCGATGCCCATCGGCTTGAGGAGCGCGCCGACGATGCGCTGGGCGTCGTCGGCCGTGATCTGGGTGCGCTGGGCGAGACGCTTCGCGAGCTGGGCGGCGATCCGCTTGGTCCGGGTGCCGAGGTCCTCCTCGTCGCGGCTCTCGGCGAAGTGCATCCGGGTGGCTCGCTTCCAGGCCTGTGAGGAGACGCGGGAGCGGCGCTTGCCGCCGAAGTACGCCTCCTTGGGGTTGCCGTTGTCGTCCCGATTGAGGTTGGCCGGCGGGACGGTCTGCAGGATGTGTACGTCGATGTACAGGCGGTCGGTCATGCGCTTCTCCTCGGGAGTGACGGGACAGGGTCGTGCCGGTGCGGGTGGTGCGCAGGGGTGTGGTTCAACTTGTGGACGGAGCTGGGGCCTTGCTCTTCCACGCCTGGTAGCCGAGGGCCCACTTGAGGCGGACCTGCGGCCGTCGGTCGGTGCTGTGCCAGTCCTGGATGTCGGCCATCAGGTGGTTGTAGTCCAGGGGTTGGCCGATGGTCCGCAGTTGGGTGATGAGGCCGCGCAGATGGACCAGCAGGGCGGAGACGCTGGTCGCGGCGGCCAGTTGTGCCACGCGGGTGTCGAGCGCGTCCTCGCTGTACTTGCCGCTCTGGCGCAGGTGGCGCAGCGCGCCGCCGAGTTTGACGCCTTGGCGGTGCATCGGCTGGGCCTGGCTCTGCTGGTGGAGACCGAAGAGGGCGAGGGCCGCGTGTTCGGCCTTCTGTTCGTCGGAGACCTCGTCGCGCAGCGCGAGTACGTCGTTGACCTGGCTGCGGTAGTGCGGCCACATCTTCGGGCTGTCCATCACCGGGCGTCCGAGGCCGGAGCGCAGAGCCGCCAGTTCCTCGCCGGGCGGGCGTCGTGGTTGTCCGGAGAGCGGGTCGATCCGCCAGGTGTGGTCGGGGGCCGTGTACCGGTCCCAGTAGCGACGTTCTGTGGTGGCCTTTTCAGTAGTCAAGGTCGGCTCCGGGGAATGGTTCTGTGAAGTCCTGCGAGTAGGCAGGTCGGGCGGCGGCGGCTGCCCGCACGGCGTCGGTGTAGCGGGGAAGGATGTCGCGAACCTGACGCCGGAAGTTGTCGGCTGCCGTGCCGAGGGAGAAGGTGTGCTTCTTTCCCGCCTTGCCGGGCTGGTCGGCGGTCCGGCCACCGAACGCGTTCGCCGGTACGGCGAACAGGAGGGCGTTCGCCCGGTCCCATGCCTTGCGGGCAGCCAGTTGCTCCCACGCCAGCCGGCCGCGTTCCAGGAGCTCGTCGTCGCGTTCGGCCCGACGGACGCCGACCAACAGCCGGCGGACCACGGGATCGAGGTTGTGCAGGAGGAGTTCGCCGGGCCGCTGGCCCTTGTCCCAGGGGATCGGTTCGGCTCCGGAGGCCCGGCGCAGGTCGGCGGAGAGGTTGTTCACCGCCCGGGAGAGCAGCTCCGCCTGTTCGGCGACGTCCAGCAGGAGCTGGTGGGCCTCGCCGTCCTGGTGCAGGGCGAGCAGGGGCAGGGGGATGGCATCGTGGATGACGTCTTCCACGACGGAGGACTGGTTGCCGTAGACCATGCCGAAGGTCTCGACCTGCAGTGGGTAGTCGGCGGGGAGTTGGCCGGCTTCCTGCAGGGCGCTGATCTGGTCGAGCAGGACGCTGGTCTCGAAGACGCCGCCGTTGCTCTGGCGGATCGGTGCGAGCAGTGCCTCGAGGCCACGCCACGCGGCCTTGCCCTGGACGTGGCGGCGCGGGCGGCGTTCGGGCAGGGCCGAGGCCGTCTTCTTGGCGGGCGGGGTGAACGTCCAGGCGGTGTGCGGCTCCAGTTCGGGCACTGCGGTGAGCCGGTCGCCCGCGCTGATGACCACCCGGGTGACCTTCAGTTCGCCGGTCTCGTCCTGGTGCGGGATCAGCCGGATGCGCCGGGCCTGCCACGTCCACAGGTCAAGGAGTCCTTCGGCGGCACGCGGCGTCCACGCCGGGCCGCGCGGGTCCTGTTTCCACTGCGGTAGGCCGAGTTCGGTCGGCGGGGTGATGGGGATGTTCAGCATGAGGGTGTCGTACAGGGTGGGACCGGCGGGGACGATGACGCCGAGCTGTCCGAGGGGGCCGGTGGGGTTCCCGGTCGTTTTTCCGGCCTTGACCTGTGGGTCTCCCACCACTCCGGTCTTGATGGCCGCGGTGTCCCAGCAGTGGGTGTGCAGCAGCCAGTGGGCGGCCTGGGCGGGCGTCAGGTCGAGCGGGTCCGCGTCGGTGCGGCTGGCGAACAGCGGCACGTTGTTGCCGCTGGCTGCGGTAGCCACCAGGGTGGCGGTGCCCTTCGTCTCGTCCTTGGCCGTTCGCAGACCGGCCACCTGTCCGAACGGGGCGACGGGATCGAACAGGTCGAAACGCGTGCGGTGCTCGTCGAGGTAGGCCAGGATCTTTGTCTTCTCGTCCCCGGTGAAGCCGCTGCGCGCGAATCGGGCGGCCTGCTCGGGCAGGTTCCGCGGTGCACCAATGGCGTCGGCGACGACGGGCAGCAGGATCTGGCGCAGAAGGGCCGGGAGTTGCGTGGCGAACTCGACGGCCAGGCCCTCGAACTCGTCCGCCCGCGTCAGGGTCTCGGCGAGTCCCATCGGGGCGGGGGGTCCGCCGCCCAGCGGACGCGGTGTCAGCCACGGTTCGTCGACAAGGTTGTACCCAGGCACGCGCTTTGCTCCCAACTGGCCCTGTTTTAAGCCTGCGTGAGTTCATGGTGGCACCAACCGTCACTCGCTGCGGGGTGAATGCTTGAATTGCCCCTCAGCCCTGCGGCCTGTACCGGCAGGGATGGCCCGTGGCCGTGTTTACGAGCCCTTGTGGGCCGCAAGTCGGCCCCGCGTTCGCGGGGTTGGGGGTGGGCCGGGCGTGTACCGGCCCACCCTCATCCGAACCGGCGTCCGCCGCTCACCACGAGTCCGAGCAGATCGTCGTAGCGCAGGCGGTAGTCGCCCAGGACGGCCTCGCCGCGCTCGTCGAGTTCGAGCGCCAGGCTGTAACGGAGCCATGGGTGGTCGCGCCAGCCCGGCAGCGGTCCGAGCTCCTGCTCTGCCAGGGACGTCAGGGAGACGGGCAGCCGCACGGTCCCCGCGAGGACGTCGTCCACCACCTCGGCGGCCACCTCGCCGCCGGGCCCCAGCTTCCGGCCGGTCATCGCGTACACACCCTTGTCGTCCCGGCGGACCAGGACCACCTCGGCGCTGCGGTCGCCGTCCCGCACCAGGGCCTCGAACTGCCCTTCGGCCAGGGTGCCGTGGCCCCCGTAGTGCAGCCCGGCCAGCGTCGGCTCCCCGTGTTCGCCGGCCCGGGTGAGCAGGTACTTCGCAGCTTCCGCCCGACGCTTTTCCTGGCGTTCCTCCCAGTCCTGCCGGGCCTGTGCCTCGGCATCCGCCCACTCGGCGGGGACGACCGGGCCGGTGCCGTAGACCCGTGCCACCAGCTCCGGCACCTGTCCGGGGACGCTCCACACTCCTCCGTCGGCCTTCGTCACCTCGGCTGCCGTGCGCAGCAGGAGGTACCGTCCGTAGATCTTCTCGGTGGCCGGCAGGATCCACGGTGGGCCGTCCCCCGAGAGACGGGTGCCGGTAATGAGGACGGTGGGCTGCGCCAGCAGGGCCGGTCGCTTCACCCCGTCGTGGCGGTGGAGGCGTCCGATGCGTTGCAGGAGCAGATCGATCGGTGCGAGATCGGTGATCAGCAGGTCCGCGTCGACGTCGAAGGACTGCTCAGCGAGTTGGGTGGCGACGAGGATCAGCCTGCCCGTACGCTCCGTCCCCGCGCCGGGCGGCCCGAGCACGCGCAGGGCGCCCTGCGTTCGGTCCGCCCGGTGCCCGGCGTGCAGTCGACCGTGCAACAACCGCACCTCCTTGGTGCCGAACTCCTTCCGGAGGGCCTCGAAGGTGGCCTGGGCGCGGGCGACGGTGTTGCGGATGACCAGAACGCGCCCGCCCCCGGCAAGCCGCTCCTTCAGGTGGTCGACCACGGCGGCATCAGCCGCACTCGTGCCCGCCTGCTCGACCGGGGAGCCCGAGTCGGCGGCCGGCTCGTCGATTACCTCGACACGCACCGGCAGGTCCTCGCGCCAGGACTTCGTACTGTCCACCAGCAACTTCGGCCCGTCCTGGTCCAGCCAGGCCGCCGTGACGCTCGGGTAGCCCACCGGTTCAGGCAGTTCGACCGCCGCCGGGGCCTCGGCCGACTGCGCGCCTGCCAGGTAAGCGGTGACCAGACTGCGCCGCTGGTCCGGCGGCAACGTGGCCGAGAGCAGCAGCACGGGGACACCTGCCTGCCCGAGCCACCACAGGCCTTCCAGGAGGAACTGAGACATGTAGACGTCGGCGGCGTGCACCTCGTCGAGGATGACCACCTTGCCGACCAGGCCGGCCATGCGCAGCATCACATGCTTCGTGCGGGTCGCGGCGTACAGGAGCTGGTCGATGGTGCCGACGGCGAAGGGGCTCAGCAGCCCGCGGCGGCGCCCGAGGAACCACTCGGCGGGGGCTCGGCGCTCCGGGCCCCGTGCGGTCTCGCCGAACGAGGAGGGCAGGCCGTACTCGTCCTCACCCACCGAGGAGTAGCAGGCGTCGGCGTCCTGCCCCACTCCCCCGCGTCGTCGAGGAGCCGGCGCCACTCCTTGTTGAACATCCTCTTGCCGTGCAGCAGGGCAACCTGGTCCTCCAGCCCCTCTTCGATCTCCCTCAGCCACGACCGGACCTGGGTGAACATGGGATCTGCGGTCGCCTGGGTCGGCATGCCCAGAAAGACGCCGTCCGCGCCGTGGCGCGCCGCCGTCAACTCGGCCGCCGCCAGAGCGGCCTTCGTCTTCCCCTCCCCCATCGGCGCCTCGACGATCACCAGGCCCGGGCCCTCCATGCGGCGCACCACGTCCAGTACCAGTTCCTGTGACTGCCTGGGTCCGTGGCCGAAGCGGTCCTGGAAGGTCTCGGGTCCGGGCACCGCCAGCGAACCCCAGCCACCGCGCAGCCCCAGCTTCGACCAGGCAGCGGCCGCCCGCTTGCGCGCGCCGGCCATCGTGACGCGGGACAGGTCGGAGATGCCCTTGAAGTGCCGCTCGTCGCTGGCGATCCAGTCCGCCATCACCACGAACCCGGACAGCTGCAACTGCACGGCGCGAGACGGCACATCGATCGGTTGCACCCCGCCGAGCACCGGCTCACCGGCGAACCCCAGCTCCCGGGAGAACACCTCGACCAGCGCCGACTGCGCCCGCCGCCACGCCGGGGTTTTCCCCTGCAACTCCTCGTTCCGCTTGGGCGGAGTCAGCTGCCCCAGACCAGGGAACGAGCCGTGGTGGCCTGCCACCAGCGGCCAGACCCAGTCGACGTGCTCCTGGGGCCACTTCGCCTCCGCGAGCAGGCCCCGCAGGATGCGGCCGCCCGCCTTGTCGTGCCGCCAGGACTTCCCGGCCACCGCGTACTTGTTCCACGACAGCCCCGCCTTCCGTACCGTGGCAGCGCCGGCGGCGTCGACGTGCTGGAACGCGGGAGTCGCTTTCCCGCAGTCATGGATTCCACAGAGCCAGACGAAGAACCGCCGCCCCTTGTCCCGACCACCCGCCAGGGCTTCCAGGCGCCAACGGGTCACTGGTGGAAGGTAGTTGTCCCAGATGATCTCCGCCACGGCCGCGGTGTCCAGCATGTGGGAGAGCAGAAGGTTGGCCTCCCCGCCCGCCCTCCCGGCGGACTTGCCCCACAACGCCCCCAGCCAGCCCACGACTTCAGGCGGGATCCCACGCCAGCGGCTATCACCGGTCATGCACTGCCTCCCATCCCGTAGGCTTCGGCAGCGTAGGGCACTGCACTGACAATCCACCAAGCGGGCGGGGAGGCCTGGTAATGAGCCATCCTGTTCCAGCGCGACCGAAGCGCGAACCAACTAACTCAATCGCGGCCCTGTAGTCCGCAACGCCCCAGGTCAGCAAGTGTCGGCCCCGCGCTCGCGGGGGTTGCTCCAAGGTCCCGTCCGTACGTCCAGCCCTCACCACGTCGGCCCCGCGCTCGCGGGGGTTGCTCCTAGCCACCTCTGCCATGGAGTTCTTCGTCCGGCCAAGGTCATGATGTGGACACCGCAACTCGTCGGCCGGTTCGTCGACGCCACGCCGACCACGCGCTATCCGATCTGGGGCACTTCATGGCTTTCGAGGACCACGCCGAGCGAAGCTGTGCCCTGCCCTGGAGCGAAGTCGGTCTGGTCGAGCGCCAGTGCACGACCAACCAGCAGGCCGCAACCCGGCCGACGCCTGCGGCGACGGATCCGCCCACCAGCCCGGAGCTCGCGGCGATATGCAGCGTCCGTGCGAAGAAGACCGGCGGGAATCGGGGGCAGCCGATTCCCGCCCGGGCCGCGGAGGCTGCCGAAGGTGGTGACCGGCGCCGTGTCGGTCGCCACCTTTCTCCACCCTGGGGCGCTCGGGTGGGCAGGGCTGCGGCCGCAGCCCCGGGGAGGGGCCTCCGGCGGCTTCGGGTCCGGCGCGGCCGATCGGTGTTCGGTGACCCGGATGGCTCATCTGGCGTGCGGTGAAAGGGATTTGGACCTACGGTGCCGTTCGAGGGGGCCACCCGCACGAGAGGTATCAACTGCCATGGCAGGAAAGTTCGAACTTTACACCGATGAGAGCGGCATGCACCGGTTCCGGCTCAAGGCGAGCAACGGGTCCGTCGTGGTGACGGGCGACCCGTACGAGAACCGGGACGACTGCATCAGGAGCATCGAGTCGATCAGGAAGCTCGCGCCCTACGCGGAGCTCAAGGAGACGGCGGCCGGTCCGGCCTGAGGCTCCGAGCGGCCCTGTCGCAGGCAGGACGGCGGGTCGGTGGTGCAAATCGCCGACCCGCGTTCGTTTGCGCGACAGATCCCTTTGGCCGCGTGCACGCCGGGCCCGGACAGAACACTGGCATGCGCGTCGTCATCGTCACCGAATCCTTCCCGCCCGAGGTCAACGGAGTCGCCCACAGCGTGCTGCGGACGGCCGAGCATCTGGTCCGCCGGGGTCACCAGCCGCTCGTCATCACCCCGGCTCCCGCGCACGGCGCCGACTGCCCGCCGCACACCTTCGGGGCCGGTCCCGGGGCGGCCGAGCTGCCGGTGGTCCGGATCCCGTCCGTCCCGCTGCCCGGTTATCCGCAGGTCAGGATCGCCCTGCCCAGCCGCCGGCTGGGTGCCGCCATCGCCGGGCACCGGCCCGATCTGGTGCACCTGGCCAGCCCGTTCGTGCTCGGCGCGCGCGGTGTGCAGGCCGCCGCCCGGCTCGGTGTCCCGGCCGTCGCCGTGTACCAGACCGATCTCGCCGGGTACGCGCACGCCTACCGGGCCGGGCGCGGTCTCGGTGAGGCCGCCGCCTGGCACCGGATCCGGGCCGTCCACCGCGCCGCCGCGCGTACTCTCGCGCCGTCCACCCCGGCCGCGCAGGACCTCACCGCGCACGGGGTGCCGAGGGTCCAGCTGTGGCCGCGCGGGGTGGACTCGGTCCGCTTCCACCCGCGTCACCGTGACGAGGCACTGCACCGGGCGCTGGCCCCCGGCGGGGAGGTGCTGGTCGGGTACGTCGGGCGGCTCGCGCCGGAGAAGCGGGTCGACCTGCTGGCGGCCGCCTCGGCGTTGCCCGGGGTGCGGGTCGTGGTGATCGGCGACGGGCCGTCGGCGCCCGGGCTGAAGGCCGCGCTGCCCGGCGCGGTCTTCCTCGGCCGCCGTACCGGGGACGAACTCGCCCGCTGCTTCGCCACCTTGGACGTGTTCGTGCACACCGGCCCGCTGGAGACCTTCTGTCAGACCATCCAGGAGGCGATGGCCAGCGGCGTCCCGGTGGTCGGTCCGGCCGCCGGCGGTCCGCTGGACCTGGTCGCGCACCGGCGGACCGGCCTGCTGGTGCCACCCCGGGACGGCGAGGCCGTCGCTCGGGCGGTCGCGACGCTGGCCGGGGACAACGCGCTGCGGGCCGCCTACGGGCGCGCCGGACGGGCGGAGGTGACGGCCCGCACCTGGGAGGCGGTCGGCGATCTGCTGCTGCGGCACTACGCGGAGGTGCTGGCGGAGCACGGGGGCGGACCGGCGGAGGGGCCGTCGCTCGCCGCGGACCCGCCCGCGCCGGTGGCTGCACCCGCGGTGGCTTCGGCGGTGGTGACGGAGGGGCTGTCGGCATGACCGGGGACGCACTGCGGATCGTCAGGATCGCCAACTTCGTCACCCCGGTCTCGGGCGGGCTGCGGACGGCGCTGCGGCACCTCGGCGCCGGGTACCGGGCCGCCGGGCACCGGCCGGTACTGGTCGTGCCCGGCGCGACGCGGTCGGAGGAGGAGACCGGGCAGGGCCTGGTGGTCACCCTGCCCGGGCCGGTGCTGCCCGGCAGCGGCGGCTACCGGGTGCTCACCGACCGGCGGGCGGTGACCCACGAACTGACCCGGCTGGCGCCCGACCGGCTGGAGGTCTCGGACCGCACCACGCTGCGCTGGACGGGCGCCTGGGCACGGCGGCACGGCGTCCGCTCGGTGATGGTGTCGCACGAGAGCGCCGCCGGGCTGCTCCGCAACTGGGGCCTGCCCGGCCCGGTCGCCGACGCCGCCGCGGACCGGCTCAACGGCCGCACCGCGCGGGCGTACGACACCGTGGTCTGCACCACGGACTGGGCGGCCGCCGAGTTCCACCGCCTCGGCGTCCGAAACCTGGCACGCGCACCGCTCGGAGTGGACCTGACCGCCCTGCGCCCCCTCGCGGCCGACGAGCGGGCGTACGAGCGGGCGCGGTACGCGGAGCCGGCGCAGGTGCTGCTGGTGCTCTGCTCCCGGCTCTCGACGGAGAAGCGTCCCGAGCGTGCCGTCGACGCCCTCTCCGCGCTGCGCTCGCGCGGCCTGCCGGCCGTCCTGGTGGTGGCCGGGACAGGACCGCTCCGGACGGGGCTGGCCGCCCGTGCCGCCCGGCTGGGACTGCCCGTGCGCTTCCTCGGGCACGTGGCGGGGCGTGCCGCGCTGGCCCGGTTGCTGGGCTGCGCCGATGTGGTGCTCGCCCCCGGGCCGGTGGAGACCTTCGGGCTGGCCGCGATGGAGGCCCTGGCCTGCGGCACACCGGTGGCCGTCAGCCGCTCGTCGGCGCTCCCCGGGCTGGTCGGGCCGGCCGGGGCGGTGGCGGACGACAGCGGCGAGGGTTTCGCCGAGGCGGTCCGGGAGGTGTTGTCCCGCCCGCCGGACGCCCGGCGGGCCGCCGCCCGGGCCCGGGCCGAGCGGTTCGGCTGGCCGGCCGCGGTGGCGGCGTTCCTCGCCGCGCACGGGGCGCGGACAGGGGACCCGAGCGCCGGCGCGGACAGAAACGCGGACACGAACATGAACGGGAACCCCGACGGGGACGGGGCGCCGGTGGGACTGCCGAGCAAGGACGCGGGCCGGGAGGCGGACCAGCCGGTCCGCCGCTCCGCCGGGGACGCCCGGTGAACGCGGGCGGACCGGCGGCGCTGGGGGCCGGCCGGCGCGGGGCCCCGGCCGGCGCCCGGCGGGTCGGCGGCCCCGTACGGTTCGTGGCACTCGGGGACTCGCTCACGGAGGGGGTCGGCGACCCGGTCGCCGACGGGTGGCGTGGCTGGGCGGCGGTCCTGGCCCGGTCGTTGGCCCCGGCGGAGGTGGGCGTCGAGTTCACCAACCTCGCGCGCAGCGGCGCCCTGGCCGTCGACCTGGCGGCCGAGCAGCTGCCGGCCGCGCTCGCGCTGCGCCCGCAGCTGGCCGCCGTGGTGGCCGGGGGCAACGACACGCTGCGGGCCGGTTTCGACATCCGGCGCACGGCCCGGGAGTTGGACGCGGTGCTCGGCGAACTGTCCGGCAGCGGAGCACGGTTGCTCACCGCCTGTCTGCCCCACCCGGGCACCCTGCTACGGCTTCCGCAGCCGTTGGCCCGCCCGCTGGCACGACGGATGCACGCCGTGAACACGGTGGTGCACGCCCTCTCCGCGCGCCATCGGACCGTACACCTGCACCTCGCCGAACTGCCCTGGTCGGCGCAGCGGCACCTGCTGAGCGTGGACCGGCTGCACCCCAGCGCCGAGGGGCACCGGCTGATCGCCCGGCACTTCCACGAGCTGCTCGGCTCGGCCGGGCGTCCGCTCGGCCCCGCACCCGCCCCCGGCCCTGCCGGACCCCCGCCCGGCCGGGCCGCCGACCTGTGGTGGATGGCCACCCGGGGCACCCGCTGGGTCGCCGCCCGCAGCACCGACCTCCTCCCCGGGCTGCTCGCCCTCGCCACGGTGGAGGGTGTCGCCCGGCTGCGGGGCACCACCGGCCGGTACGACGAGCAGATGGCCCGGGCGGCGGCCGCGGCGCTCGCCTCGCTGGGGTGACGCGCCCCGCCGGGCGACGGTGCGCCGCCGGGGTGACTCCGCGCCCGGCGGCGGGTCGGGTGACGGCGGGGAACCGCCCGGGTAGAAGTCAGTGTCGTTGCGGGGAACGGTCGGGCGTGCGCCCGGTCCGGCGGAGGGAGTTGCGTTGGTGGTCTCACCGCCTGCGGGCGATCAGGGTGCACCGGGTCAGGACGGGCGTGCCGGGCGCGAGTTGCTGGCCGCGGCCGGGGTGCTGTTCCCGGACGAACAGGGTCGGGTGCTGGTGGTGCGGCTGCCGTACGACCGGGAGCATCCGGTGGCCGTCCCCGGCGGGGGCTGGGAACCGCAGGACCTGTCGCCGCGCCGGACGGCCGTCCGGGAGATCGAGGAGGAGCTGGGGTTCACGCCCGGGCTGGGGCCGCTGGCCTGCGTGGACTGGACGCTGGACCACTTCCGCCCGCCGATCGCGGCGTACCTGTACTGGGCCGATCCGCTCACCCCGGCGCAGCTGGCCGCGATCACTCCGGACCCGGCCGAGGTCGGCGGCTGGGTCTGGCTGACGCCGGAGCAGGCCGGCCACGCGCTGCCGCCCCGGCTCTCCCGGCGGGTCACGGCCTGTCTGCGGGCCCCTCGCTCGGCCGGTCCGCTGGAGCTGGAGGACAGCCTGCCGGCCGGGCACACCCTCGACCACCTGACGGTCGAACCGCCGCCCGAGTACACCCGGCTGGCGGGGCTGCCCCTCACCGGGGCGGCCGCCCTGGCCGCGGTCCGTCCGGCGGCCGAACCCGTGCCCCCGCTGGACCGGGACACCTACATCGCCACCCGGCCCCGGATCCGGGCGAAGGCGCGGACGGTGTTCACCGACCGGTCCGGGCGCGTCCTGCTGGTGCGGCTCAGGCCCTGGCCGGGGACCGGGGGCGAGGTGCCGTACTGGGTGCTGCCGGGCGGCGGTATCGAGGCGGACCGCGAACTGCCCCGGGCGGCGGCCCGGCGCGAGGTCCGCGAGGAGCTGGGCTGGGACCGCGAGCCGGGCCGGCTGCTGGCCGTGGACTGGCTGCCCGGGCACGCGGCGGCCCCGGCGAGCGGGCGGGACACGGCCGTGCTGGTGTACCTCTTCGACGGGGGCACGGTGGCGGAGGACCGGCTCGCCTCGATCGCCCTGGCCG
Organism: Kitasatospora sp. NPDC092286; assembly: GCF_044755565.1. Lineage (NCBI taxonomy): Bacteria > Bacillati > Actinomycetota > Actinomycetes > Kitasatosporales > Streptomycetaceae > Kitasatospora > Kitasatospora sp. NPDC092286. The sequence continues at coordinate 181,344 of NZ_JBIVRD010000003.1, forward strand.
AGGACGAGTTGGCGGAGTGGCGGCTCTGCGCTCCGGCGGAGGCCCGGGCGCTGCTCTCCGACTCCTCCTGGGCCCGGACGGAGGCCGCCCTCGCCGCCCGCGCCAGGACCGGCGGGCCGGCCGAGCTGGTCCGGGGGCGGCCGGCGGACTGACCGGGCCCCGCGGTCCCCGGTGGGCCACACTGGGGGCATGACGAACGGGATCGGGAGTGTGCTGGCCGGTCGCCGGGTGGAGTCCGTCACTGGCGGCGCCCGGCTCGACATCACGCTCGCCGGGGCGGTGACGGTCCGGGTGACGCACGAGTTCAGGTTCGCCGTGCCGTCCGGGGTGGAGCGCTTCTACCCGGCGCTGACCGTCCGGCCGTCCAGCCCGCTGCTCGGGCTGGTGGGCCGGTCCGTCGGCGCCGCCCGGGTGACGATGGCGGGCGGGCTGGAGCTGGCCTTCGACGGGGGTGGCGAGCTGTCCGTTCCGCCGCACGCGCTGGTGGCACCGTGGAGCGTGTTCACCCCCGGTGGCACGGTCTGCTCCGGTCTGCCGGGTGGCGAGGTGGCGTGGGCGGAGCCCGAACCGCGGCGACCCGGGCGGTGGTTCACCACCGGGTGATCCGGGTGCGGGCCGGCACGGCGGCAGCCCCGGCGGGACCCCGCGCCGGGCGGTGCGGGGTCCGTACGCCGCCGGGCGAGCGCCGTCAGACCTCCAGGTCCGCCTCGATCCTGGTCAGTTGGTGACGGGCCATGGCCAGGTTGGCGCGGCTCTTGTCCAGCGCGAGGTAGAGGAAGAGGCCCTTGCCGCCCCGGCCGGTGAGCGGTCGGATCAGGTGGTACTGGCTGCTCAGCGTGATGAGGATGTCGTCGATGCCGTCCTGCAGGCCCAGCATGTCCATGGTGCGCATCTTGGCCCGGACCACGTCGGTGTTCCCGGCCGCGGCCACGTTGAGGTCGATGCCGCCGGGGCCGTCGAGCGTGGCGAGCGCCATACCGCTGCTGTAGTCCACGAGCGCGGCGCCGATGGCGCCCTCGATCACGGTCATGGCCTGCTTGAGCGCGCCTGCTGCGTCCGTCATGTCGGTCACTCCAGTTCGTTCGGTGGGTGCTGGTACTGGTGCTGGTGTTTCGGATGGGGCGGGCGCGGTCAGCCCACCTCCTTGGGGTCCTTGGGCGCGAGGGTGTCGCTGAGGAGCGCGGCGACGCGCTGGGCGGAGCGACGGGCCTCCAGGTGCAGTCGGCCGACGTTCACGTCCGGGTGCGCCAGCAGGGTGAGCACGCAGCTGCCGCCCGCCGTGTAGGTGGCGACATAGCCGTTCTCACCGCGGACCAGCGACTCCCGGAACTCCCCCTGTCCGGTGGTGTCGGCTAGCCGCTGCGCCAGTCCGAGGGAGGCGGCCGTCATGGCCGCCAGGCCCGAGGGCTCGGTGCCGTGGGTGTCGTGCGCGACCAGCAGGCCGTCCACGCTGGCCACCAGACCGCCCGCGAGGTGCGGGACCCGATGCCTGAGGGCGCGGAGCTCGGCCAGCAACTCGGTCTCCAAGGCGATCAGTTGTCTCCTTCCGACACGCTGCTTGAGCGCCCGCCTCATGACCGCGAGGGCGGGGTCGCGGGCGGAGAGTGGTTCAAAGTCGGGCCTCCAGAAGGGTCAGGACCCGGGTCAGCAGCGCGATGTCCGGGTCGGGGGCGGTCAGCGGGTGGGCCGCTGCCGTGGTCGGTGGGTGGGCCGCCCGGACGGGCCCGGCCTGGGCCGGCCCGGTCAGTGTGGCCCCGGGGACGCGGCGGTGGAGCCCGCCGGCGGTGCGGCCGGGGGCGGCACGGTCGGCAGGGCTCCGGTCGGAGGAACTCCGGTCGGCAGGGCTCCGGTCGGGGGTGGTGCCGCCGGACGGGGCGGCGTGGCGGGGACCGCCGCGCCCCGGGGTGCCGCAGCCGGGCGTGGCGAGCAGTCCGGCGGCGGCGAGGCGGCGGACGTCGGCCGTGGTGGCGAAGGCCGAGTGACCGAGCAGCCGGGCCAGCTCCCCCGGGGTCCTTCGGCCGTCCGCGTGGTCGAGCAGTTCGCGCTGGCGGCGGCTGGGCGAGCGGCGGTACCGGCCTCGGGCACCTGGTCCGGCACACGCCTCGCGGCTCTCGGGGATCCCCGCCTCGGACGGGCGGACCGGCTCGGTGTCGAGCTGCGGCCAGGGCCAGATGCGCTCCAGCAGCTGACGCCTGCGCTCGACCTCGCGGCGCAGCCGGTGGGCGCCGACCGCCGTCACCGGGCCGAGCCAGTGCCGCACGCCCGGTTCGAAGCGCCAGGGCCCGGCGGTGGCATCGAGGACGAAGAAGGCCGCGTCGTAGAGCGCCCCGAGGTGACAGAGCTCGAGCTCGCCGCGGGTGAGCCGGCCCTGCTCGACCAGGGCGTCGCCGACCCGGCAGCGCGGGCCGTGGACGCGGAGGATCTCCTGCCAGGCCTCGGGGGTGATCCGGCCGCAGCCGGTCAGCAGGGCGGCCAGGTCGGGCGCACGGTCGGATTCGGCGTGCACCACCTGGCCGGCGGCGAGGTAGACCGTGCCGGCGGGGCCGCGCAGGGCGCCGGTGGCCCTCTCCCCGGCCAGTCGCTCGACGGCGTCGGCCGGAGTGGCCGGGGCCTCCTGGACAGCCGGGGCGCCCTGGGGCTCCCGGGCGGCCGGGTGGCGCGCCGGCGCGGCGCCGAGTGGCGACGATGTAGCGTTCATGCCAACCACCTCCGGTCGTCGGACAGTTGACGCGATGGCCGAATCCTGACGGCGAATGCCGGACACCCGGCCGACCGGGCCGCGAGCAGGCGCATCACCCCAGCACCAGCTCCTCGGCGAGCGCCTGGAGGCGATACCGGGCCGCGGCGAGGTTGCCCTCCGAGCGGTCCAGCCAGAGGTGCAGGACGAGCCGGCTGTCGAAGACGGTATCGATGAAGCAAAGGAGGTGGTAGCTACGGCCCGCGGTGACGATGATGTCCTGCAACGGCGCCCGCTTGTCCTCCGCCCCGGTGAAGGTCTGGCTCTCAACAGCCGCCCGCACCAAGTCGGTTGCCTCCGCCGCCGCAGTCTCGTGCTCTCCGGTGGGGCTGATTCCGAGGCTACCGAGGGCAAGTCCGCTGCTCCAGTCGACCAGGCTCGCGGAGCGGGCACCGGCGATCGCCATCGCCCCGGACAGGCATTCGTCGATACCCGGCACACCGGCTCCTTCGGAGGGTTCTGGGGTAGCCGGAGACGCTGGGCAGACACCGGCCGAACTGCCACGACCGGTGGCTGGTTCGACACGGAAGGCTACTGCCGGATTCCATATGACGAACATTCCAATGGCATATTCACATCACAACCGACCACTTCCAGCCAACCTATGACGGTACGTCAGGCGTGACGACCCGACGAACCCGCTGGCCGAACCGGAGGATGGAGAGCGGCCCACCGGCCCACCTGGATCGGGACCTTGGCCGATTGTCGGCCGCTCCACAGGGTTTCGAACGCCCGATGCGCTAAGGCCGGCCACCCCCGTACCCGGGCACGGGAACCGGATTCCGCCGCCGGGCGTCCGAACGCCCGGGAAACGACAAAGCGGCCGTTCCGGGAAGGAACGGCCGCCTTGGGGTGGAGCGCCAGGCCCGGGTCGAACGGACTCTTCCTACTGAAAGTAGGACGTGCTCCGGTAGCACCTCTGACGCCTGTCCGAGAGATCATTTCCTCTCGACGAGTAGAACATTAGCAGGTCATCACACCTGATCAGAAATCGAACGAGAGGAGGCCGCGGATGGAACCGGCAGAGCTTCAGCCGCGCGCGACGCGCATCCACGACCGGTACGACGAGCCGAACCGGCGGGAGCGCGGGCAGGTCCGGACCAGGAAGGAGTTCATGGGCGACAGGACGGTCAGCACCTCGCGGACAGCAGCGCGCGGTAGCCGGCGATCAGGGCGGTGAGCCCCAGCTCGAAGGCCTGGTCGGCGCGGTGACGGCCGGTGGGAACGGCCTCCAGGGCGGCGGCCAGGCGCGGGGTGGTGCCGCGTTCGACGGCGTCGACCATGACGGCGGGGGCGACCAGGTCGAGCGCGGAGCCGAGGATGAAACTCTCCAGCGCGGTGATCACGCTCATCACGTCCTGCGGCGCGAAGCCCGCGCCCTCCAGGGTGGTGACGGCGCGCTCGTACAGCTCGTGCATGAACGATTCGGCGAGCGGGGCCGTGGCGAGCAGCCGGATGATGCCGGGGTGCTCGGCGAAGGCGTCGCGGTAGGCGTGCGCCCAGGTGCGCAGCGCGTCGTCCCAGGGCTGGTCCCACATGGACTGCTCGCCGATGGTGCGGACGAGTTCGGCGCGCATCAGGGCGACGATCTCGGCCCGGCCGGCCACGTGGTGGTAGAGCGCCGAGGGGCTCACCTTGAGCGTCCCGGCGAGGGCCGGGATGGTGAGATCGCCCGCCTCGTCCACCAGCCGCAGCGCGGCGTCCACGATGCGCTGCCGGTCCAACAGTGGTGTGCGCGGCCTGGCCATGCGCGTCCCCGCCCTTCGCTTCCGCTTCCCGTCCGGACCGTCCGTCCGTCCGTCCGTCCGCACGACTCGTCCGCGCGGCCCGCCCGCGCGGCCCGGCAGGACGATCATCACTCAAGATCATCGTTACCAAAATGTAACCGAATGACTTTCAATAAAACTCTTCCGCAGCTCGCGGCGACGCGCCTACGGTAACCGAACCCCATTCGGTTAGACAGGTCACACTGGGAGAGGACGCACCCCCGCATGCGTGCCGACACGATCTTCACCGGAGGCCGGATCCACACCGGCGACCCCGCGAACCCGCACACCACCGCCCTGGCCGTCACCGCCGGCCGGATCACCGCCCTCGGCGCGGAGGCCCTGGCCCTGCGCGGCGAACGGACCGAGACCGTCGACCTGGCCGGCGGCGCGCTGCTGCCGTCCTGGGGCGACGGCCACGTCCACCCGCTGCTCGGCGGTATCGGTCTGCGCGGCGTACCCGTCCGCGACTGCACCAGCCTCGAGGAGGTCGTCGAGGCCGTCCGGCTCTGGGCCGAGCAGCACCCCGAGGCCGAGTGGATCACCGGCGACGCCTTCGACCCGTGGCTCGCCGAGGGGGGCCTGTTCGACGCCGCGCTGCTCGACGCCGTCGTCCCCGACCGCCCGGTGCTGCTGCGCACCATGGACCACCACACCGGCTGGGCCAACAGCGAGGCCCTGCGCCGGGCCGGCTACACCGCCCGCACGCCCCAGCCCGTCAACGGCGAGATCGTCCGCCGCCCCGACGGCAGCCCGCTCGGCACCCTGCGCGAGTTCGGCGCGCTCAACCCCGTACGCGCCCTCGTCCCGCTGCCCGAGCTCGACGAACAGGTCGCCGCCCTGCGCGACACCACCACGGCGCTCGCCTCCGCCGGCATCACCTGGATCCAGGACGCCTGGGTCGAACCCGCCCAGGTCGACACCTGGCTCGCCGCCGTCCGGGACGGCCACCCGCTGGCCGTCCGGGCCGGGCTCGGCCTGCTGCTGGAGCCGGACGGCTGGCGCGAGCGGCTGCCCGGCCTGGCCGCCGACCGGGCCCGGATCGAGGCCGAGGGCGGCGGGCAGCTCACCGCCCGGGCGATCAAGTTCTTCGCCGACGGCGTCATCGAGTCCGGCACCGCCGCGCTGCTGGAGCCGTACAGCGACTGCCCGCACTCGCACGGCGTCGCCAACTGGACCGGCGACGAACTGGCCGAGGCCGTCACCGCCGTGGACGCGCTCGGCTTCCAGCCGCACATCCACGCCATCGGCGACCACGGCGTCCGGATCGCCCTGGACGCCGTCGAGGCCGCCGCCCGCCGCAACGGCCCCCGCGCCCGCCGCCCCGTGATCGCCCACGTCCAGCTGGTCGACCCGGCAGACCTGCCGCGCTTCGCCGAACTCGGCGTGATCGCCAACTTCGAACCGCTCTGGGCCCAGACCGACCCGCTGATGACCCAGCTCACCCTCCCCCGGCTCGGCCCCGAGCGCGGCGCCCGTCAGTACCAGATCGCCGCCCTGCTGCGCAGCGGCGCCCGGGTCTCCTTCGGCAGCGACTGGCCGGTCACCCGGTACGAGCCGCTGGCGGGCCTCGCGACCGCCGTCACCCGGCAGACCCCGGACGGCCTGCCGGACGGCGGCTGGGTCCCCGAGGAGCGGATCGGCCTCACCGAGGCGCTCGCCGCGTACTCGTCCGGGGTGGCGCACCAGGCGTTCGAGGAGGACGACTGGGGCGTGCTGCGGCCCGGTATGCGCGCCGACCTGGTGCAGCTGGCCGCCGACCCGTACGAGGTGGCGCCCGGCGAACTGGCCGAGGTCGCGGTGCTGGGCACCTGGCTCGGCGGGCGGCGTACGCACTGACCTGACCGACCCGACCCCACCTGCACCACTTGTCCCAGCTGCACCACCTGCACCACCCGCACCACCTGCCGTAGCCGGCCCGGCCCGGAGCGGCGCTGCCGGGGGCGGGCGGGCCCCGGGCCCCACCCCGGGCGCTCCCTCGCGCTCCCGGCGCTCGCGCCTCGCTCCGAGCGCCCCCTCCCACCCCCGCGCCCACGTCCCACCCCGGGCGCCCCGCGGGCGCCCCCATCCGCGGCGCCGTCGTACCGCGTCTCCCCGCTCGCACCACTCACGGCCGTGCCCGTCCTCGGCACCGTCCGGCCGGATCGTCCTACCCTCGTTCGTACGACCCCAGGAGAGCTCCCCCATGAACCTGCCCTCCGACGCGGCCACCCCGGCCGCCACCCCCACTCCGACCAGGCCGCCCACCACCGCCACGTCGGGGACGGCCCCGGCCACCGGGTCCCGGCTCGGGCGCGGCGTCCTCGGCACCGGCGACATCGTCTTCTTCGTCGTGGCCGCGGCCGCGCCGCTGACCGTGATGGCCGGGGTGGCACCCTTCGCGATCGCCTTCGGCGGCATCGGCGCACCCGTGGCCTACCTGGCCACCGGCGTCATCCTGGCCCTGTTCGCGGTCGGCTTCACCACGATGACCGCTCATGTGAAGAACGCCGGCGCGTTCTACGCGTACGTCACCCGCGGCCTCGGGCGACCGGCCGGTCTCGGGGCCGCGCTGCTCGCCGTGTTCTCGTACAACGCCATCCAGATCGGCATGTTCGGCGCCTTCGGCTACTTCGCCCACACCACCGCCGCCGACCTGCTCGGTCTCGACCTGCCCTGGCCGGTCTGGGCACTGATCGGGGTCGCGGTGGTCTGGTTCCTCGGCTACCGCTCGATAGACCTCGGTGCCAAGGTGCTCGGCGCGCTGCTGATCGCCGAGACCGGCATCCTGCTGGTCCTCGCCGTCGCCGTCCTGCTCAAGGGCGGGGCGCACGGCCTGAGCCTCTCCTCGCTCGCCCCTGGCAACGTCTTCTCCGGCGGGATGGGCGGCGTGCTCGGCCTCTCCTTCGCGGCCTTCGTCGGCTTCGAGGCCACCGCGATCTACCGCGAGGAGGCCCGCGAGCCGCACCGCACCGTGCCCCGGGCCACGTACGCGGCGATCGCCTTCCTCGGCCTCTTCTACACCTTCATCACCTGGATGATCGTGCAGGCCTTCGGCGACGCGGAAGCCGTCGCGACCGCCACCGCCGACCCGGCCGGGATGTTCTTCACGGCGATGACCGACTACGTCGGTGCCTGGGCCACGGACGTGCAGCGGGTGCTGATCGTCACCAGCCTGCTGGCCGCCCTGCTGGCCTTCCACAACACGATCACCCGCTACGGCTACGCGCTCGCCGGTGAACAGGCCGCGCCCGCCGCCCTCGGGCGGGTCCACCCGAAGCACGGTTCGCCGTGGATCGGCGGCATCGTGCAGTCGGTGCTGGCCGCGGTCGCGGTCGTCGTGGCGGCGCTGATCGGGGCCGACCCGTACAACCAGTTCTTCCTCTGGGTGAACTCCCCCGGTGTGGTCGGCATCCTGCTGCTCCAGGCGCTGGCCGGGCTCGCCGTGTACGTCTTCTTCCGCCGCAACCGGGCCGCCGCCGCCAGCGCCGGTGTGTTCCGCACGGTGGTCGCCCCGCTCGGCGCGACCGTGCTGCTGTGCGGCGCGACCGCGCTGGTGGTCTGGCGGCTGGATCTGTTCACGGGCGCCGGGCCGGAGGTCAACTGGCCGCTGGTCGCGATCGTGCCGGTGGTCTTCCTGACCGGCGTCGGCATCGCGCTGCGGCTGCGCGCACGGCGGCCCGAGGTGTACGCCCGGCTGGGCACCACCGAGGTGGACGCGGCCTGAACCGCCGGGCGCTGTACGTTCCGCCGTATGGCGTCCCCCACCCGTTCGGCTCAGTCCGAGCTGCGGGCGATCCCTCTTTCGGGTGAAGCTGCTGGCGGCTGCGTCCTGTGCGCGGCCGCCAGAGCGCTCATCGTCTTTCGCGCTTTCACGTCTTTCGCATCGTGACGGCCGGCGCGCCGCCGCGGCTGTCGCGACATTCGTGTCCTCGCGTTCTCCACGGTGGGCGCACGCGCGCCGATCGTCCGAGGGAGAGACCATGAAGGCCGCCGTCGTCCGGGACTTCACCGCACCGCTGGTCATCGAAGACCGCCCGGTGCCCGCACCCGGCCCGCACCAGGTCCGGATCCGGCTCGAAGCCTCCGGGATCTGCCACACCGACATCCACGCCGCCCATGGTGACTGGCCCGTCAAGCCCAGTCCGCCGTTCGTGCCCGGCCACGAGGGTGTCGGCATCGTCGAGGCGGTGGGTGGGCAGGTCCGCCACACCAAGGCGGGGGAGCGGGTGGCGATCGCCTGGCTGGCCGACGCCTGCGGGCGCTGCGACCACTGCGTCTCGGGCTGGGAGACGCTCTGCCTCGGCCAGCACAACAGCGGCTACTCGGTGGACGGCGCCTACGCCGAGTACGCGCTCGCCCACGGTGACTACGTGGTGCCCGTCCCCGACGGCATCGACCCGCTGGACGCCGCACCGCTCACCTGCGCGGGCGTCACCACCTACAAGGCGCTGAAGGTCTCCGGCGCCCGCCCCGGCACGCGCGTCCTGGTCTCGGGCATCGGCGGCCTCGGCCACCTCGCCCTGCAGTACGCCCGCGTCTTCGGCGCCGAGACCATCGCCGTCGACATCACCGACGACAAACTCGCCCTCGCCCGGGAACTCGGCGCCGACCACGTCCTCGACGCCCGCACCCAGGACATCGCGGCCGAAGTCCAGAAACTCGGCGGCGCCGACGCGGCCATCGCGCTCGCGGTGAGCAACGCCTCCTTCCAGGCCGCCTACGGTGCGCTGCGCCGCGGCGGCACACTGGTGCTGGTCGCCCTGCCCGCCGGAGGGAAGCTCGAACTCCCCGTCTTCGAGACCGTGCTGAACGGCACCAAGGTGACCGGCTCGATCGTCGGCACCCGCCAGGACCTCGCCGAGGTCTTCCGCCTGCACGCCCTCGGCCGCACCCGCGTCATCCGCGAAACCCGCAAACTCGACGACGTCAACGCCTGCATCGACGACATCCTCGCGGGCAGGATCAGCGCCCGTCTGGTCTTCGACCTGCGCTGACCGCCCTCTGGCCCCCGCCGGCCTTCGTCCGGGGGCTGGGGGGCTGGGGGCTGGGGGGCCGAAAAGAAGGTGCCCGGGTCGGCGGGAGTCCGTCAGGATGCCACCGTGGATCACGTCCTGTACGGGCTCGCCGCCAACCCGGCTCTGCCGTCCGCCGTCGTCGACCGTCTCATCGCGGAGGCGGGCACAGCTGCGGACGTCCCGGCGTTCGCTGAAGCCGACGGCACTGAGCTCGCCGAACATCTCGCCGCCCGGCCGGACCTCAGCCCTTCGCAGGCACGCGCCCTGGCCGCGCATTCGGAGGCCGTCGCCGTGCGACTCGCCTACGACGGCCGGATCGGAGCCGCCGACATCGACCCCGGCAGGCGGCCGGGCGCCGCACTCGCCCTGCTGGACGAGGGCCGCGGGCGGCCGGAGTGGGCGCGCCGGTTCGCAACGGACCCGGTCGTGGAGCGCCGGGTGAAGCTGGCCGGCTGCCCGGGCCTGCCGTCCGAGGTGGCCGAGGCACTGGCGGCCGACCGGGAGACGACCGTCGTCGAGGAGCTGGCGCTCTGGACCGAACGCGCGGACCTGGCCGCCCGGTTCGCCGCCCACGCCGATCCCGGCGTCCGCCGCGCGGCGGCGGCGAACGAGGCGACTCCGGCGGACGCGCTGGCCGTCCTGCTCACCGACTCCCCCGAGATCCAGCAGCCGGCGCTGCGCAACCCGAGCACGCCCGCGCAGGCCGCCGCCCGCTTCGCCGACCACCCCGCACTGCTGCTGCGCCAGGAACTCGCCGCCCGCCCCGATCTGCCTGCGGAGGCCGGCCGACGGCTCGCCGACGACCCCGTTCCCTGGGTGCGGGCGAACCTCGCCGAGAACCCCGCCATCGACGAGCCCCTGATCCGCCGGCTCGCCGCCGACCGCGGCCACGACGTCCAGCGCAGCCTCGCGCACAACCCGCACGTGCCCCTCGACGTCCTGGCCCTCCTCGCCGGCGCCACCCGGATCGGGCCGACGCTGCTCCCCCGGATCGCCGCAGCGTCCCCGGCCGAGGTCGAACAGCTGGCGGTCTCCACCGTCCCGGCGCTGCGGATGCTCCTGGCCCGCCGCCGTGACCTGCCCGCCGCGGTCCGCGACACGCTGGCCGCCGACCCGGACGCCAAGGTGGTGAAGTCCATCGCCTCGCACCCCGGTCTCTCCGAAGCCCAACTGCGCTCCGCAGTCGACCGGTTCGGAGCACAGACCGCCGCAGCGGCCGCCGCCAGCCCCAACGCGTCGCCGGCCCTGCTGGAGTATCTGGCCACCGGCCGACTCGCCACCCACCGGGCCCTCCACGCGATCGCCCACCACCCCGACGCCACGCCCCTCGCCCTCCTCGCCTGTCTGGCCCACCCCAAGTCCCGCCGCCCGGCCGCCGCCCATCCGGCTCTGCCCCTGGACACCCTGATCACGCTCCTCGCCGCACCCGACCGGGAGACGGCGCAGGCGGCAGCGGCCAACCCCTCGCTCCCCCTCGGCACCCTGCTGGCCCTGCTCCCCTGACCGGCCCCCGCCCCGGCCGCCCCGGCCGACCGAGCGCCGCCAGGACCGCCCCCGCACCCGGCGGGCCGTGATTGGGTCGGGGCGCGCACGGGGATCGTGCAGACAACTACTCATGCCACAGGGGGAGTTGTCATGGTAGACGGGCAGGATCTGGTCAGGGCCGTGGTCGGTGCTCTCGTTCGGACGGCCGCGAACAGCGCGACCTCGACGGGAGGCGCGGCAGTCGACGTCGTGCGGGCTCGGCTGCGCGGCACCCCGGACGGGGCTCAGGCGGTGGACGCGGTGGAGGCGGCCCCGTCGGACCGGCACGCACAGGCCCGGCTGGCCGCCGCCATCGGCCAACTGCTGGCCACGGACCAGGCGTTCGCCCGCTACCTGGTCACCACCGAACTGGGTCACCCGGCGCACCAGCCCACCCCTCCGAAGCCCGGGGCAGCGACGACGCTGACGCTCCGGGCGGTCGGCGGCATCCCGGGCGACGGCCTCGCCACGGCCGGCCGCCGCGCCGGCGGCAGTGTCCTGGTGGCGCTGGTGCTGATCGTCGTTGCCGCGCTGGTCGCCCTCGGGATCCACCTGGGGTCGCGCCCCGTCCTCCGGCCCGGTGTGCCCGGCCTCGCGCACGGCGCGGTCGCGCTGCGCGACCCCGGACAGGTGCGGGGCGTCCTGCCGGACCTCCAGGCCATGCCCGCCGGGTGGACGCTGGAGAGCGGCCCGAGTGCGGGCACCGGGTCCGGCGGAGAAGTCCGCTGCCTGCTGCCGGACGCCTGCGACCAGCAACTGGGCTACGCGTCAGTGACCTTCCGCGGCGCCTCCCCGTACACCGTGAACTTCACCGTCGTGAGTTTCGCGTCCACCGAGACCGCGCGCCGGGCCTTCGACCTCACCTCCCAACGGGCCGACGGCGCCGCCACAGCCGTCCCCCTGCCCCGGATAGGCGACCAGAGCACGGCCCGGACGACCGGCGGCCACGAGGTGGAGGCCCTGGTCAGGGTCGGCACCACCCTGCTGTACACCCGCGCCACCGCCCCGGACGAGCCCACGTCCCACGACGCGACGGTCCTGACGGCGTTCGCCCACCTGCTGGCCGAGCGGGCCCAGCAGGCCCAGGACGGCCTCACCCCCGACGCCGTCGACCAGGGCTGACGGCGGGCCGTGCCCGGACGCGCATTCGATCACGACGCGCACCGGCTGCTCACAGGCGGGCTCGTCGGGACCGGCGTGGCGGCGGCCGAAGGCCCGTCCGAACCGGCGAGATGCTTGTCGCCCCGGTCGCCCGGGGCGACGCCCCCTTCACCGGTCAGCGGCGAAGGGCCGCGTCGAGCTGGTGGCGAAGCGCCTCCAGTCGACTGCGGCCGGGGCTGAAAACCGGCATCTGCCGCACAATCCCACGAACCGCCGACGGTGCGTGCTCGATCGCCCACCGGATCTCCTCGTCACCGGCGCCGACGTCGTCGCCCGCCGCGAGCTCACGAGCGCGCGCCACGTACATCGCCGGCCCAAGAGCGTGTTTCGCCTGGTGAGGGGTGGCCAATGGGTGGATGTAAGGGGTCGCCGCCGCGTAGCCCGCGGCACGAGCGGCGGCGGTGGCAGCCGGATCGCCGACCTCGCGTGCGGCCACGAGAGCCGCAAAGGCAAGGGAGCGCAGTCGTGCCGTCCGCTTCCCGTCGCGCGCGAAGAACCGGATGCCCTCGATCGCCTCACGTGGGCGGGTGTCGGACGGAGCCTTCGCCTCGAACAGTGGCAGCACCCGCTCGGCGCAATCGGCAGCCCAGAGCCCGAGAAGCCGACGGTCTTCGTCGCTTATGGTCACGCTGTTCACCCGGACATCCTGCCGGTTCCGGTGCCCCCTGTCGCCGCAATTACGTCCCGCTGCTACGTCCCGCTGCGCAAATGACGTTCCGCTGCGTCGCGCAGAGCCGACCAGTCCGCGCGGGCCCGCCCGGCCCGGTGTCGCCGGTCGCTCGACTAATCGCTCAGGTGTTCGAAATGGGCGTACGCTGGAACCATGCACAGCACCGTTCACCGCCAGCCCTCGTTGTTCGACGACGCCGACGGGGGCGGGGCCGGGCTGGGCCCGCTGGCAGGCGTACGGCGGGTGGTGCTCGGGGCGGGGGCCTGGCTGGACGTGCTGCCGGGGTGGCTCGGCGGGGCGGACGAGGTGTTCGAACGGCTGGCGGTGGAGGTCCCGTGGCGGGCCGAGCGGCGGGAGATGTACGAACGGGTGGTGGACGTGCCACGGCTGCTCGCACACTACGGGGAAGCCGACGAGCCGCCGCACCCGGTGCTGGGCGAGGCCCGGGCGGCGCTGAGCGCGTACTACGCAACGGAACTGGGCGAGCCGTTCCGGGCGCTGGGGCTCTGCTACTACCGGGACGGCCGGGACAGTGTCGCCTGGCACGGGGACCGGATCGGGCGTGGCAAGCGGGAGGACACCATGGTGGCGATCCTCTCGGTGGGCGAGCCGCGCGCACTGCTGCTGCGACCCCGGCCGGGCGGTGCCCAGGGAGGCAACGAAGGCACGCACGTGGTGCGGCAGGTGGTCGGCCACGGGGACCTGGTGGTGATGGGCGGCTCGTGTCAGCGGACCTGGGAGCACGCGATCCCGAAGACGGCCCGGCCGGTGGGACCGCGGATCAGCGTCCAGTTCCGGCCGCGCGGGGTCTCCTGAGCCACCCTTCCTGGCAGGACCGAACACCCGGAACAAGCTGACTGACCATCAATGATTCAGCACTGCACGTAACTTGGCCATGCCCCCGTGATCACGGGTGAGTTCACCGAGGAAGAAGTCCATCGCCCAGCCGCCGCGCAGCCAGACGCGGACGCCGAGACGGCGGGCGAAGCCCACCGTCTCGGCGATCTGGACGAGTTGCCGGTCGGCACGCCCCTGGTCCGAAGACCGCACAGACCCCACATCCATGGTCGGGACGCTAGCAGGAACCGGCCGGGCGGCTCAGTCCTTCACCGCGCCCGCGAGCCCGGAGACCAGCTTGCGCTGCACCGCGATGAAGAAGATCAGCACCGGCACGGTCATCAGGGTGGAGGCCGCCATGATGCCGCCCCAGTCGTTCTCGTCCGGCTTGAAGAACACCAGCAGGGCCGAGGGGAGGGTCTGGTTGTCGGTGGCGCTGATGATGAAGGTCTTGGCGAAGACGAAGTCGTTCCAGGCCGCGATGAAGGAGAACACACTGGTCGCGGCGAGGCCCGGCGCGACCAGCGGCAGCAGGATCCGCCAGAGGATGCGGGACCGGCTGGCGCCGTCGATCTGGGCGGCCTCCTCGATGGAGACCGGTACGGCGGCGACGAAGCCGCGCATCATCCAGATGCCGAACGGCAGCGAGAACGCCAGCTGCACCAGGATCAGCGAGGCCAGGGTGTTGAGGCCGATCCCGGGGGCGAACCGGCCCGCGTCGCGGAACATGAAGAACAGCGGGATGGTCAGCGCCTCGACCGGGATCATCTGGGCGATCAGGAACATCACCATGATGGTGGTGCGGAACTTGAACCGGAAGCGGGTCACCGCCACCGCCGCCAGGAAGACGACCAGCGCCGACAGCACCACCACCGACAGGGCGATGACCAGGCTGTTGAGGAAGTACCGGCCGAACCCGTCGACGCTCAGCACCTGGCGGAAGCTGTCCAGCGTGGGGTGGGTGGTCCACGGCTTGGGGTCGAGGGACTGCACCTCGCCCTTGGGCTTGAAGGCCGAGAGCACCATCCAGAAGATCGGGAAGGCGGTGATGACGGCCACCACGATGGCGGTGGTGTTGGCGGCGAACCGCCAGCGGCTACGGGCGCTCACAGTTCATTTCCCGTCCGTCGCAGGGTGCGGATGTAGAAGACCGTCGGGATCACCAGGATCAGCAGCATGATCACACCGATGGCCGCGCCCAGTCCGTACTGGGAGGAGGCGAAGGCCTTCTGGTACGCGTACACGTTGAGGACGAGGTTCTGGCCGGCGATGCCGCCGCCCTCGGTCATCACGTAGATCTGGGTGAAGACCTTGAAGTCCCAGATGACCGACTGGATCACCACGATGGTGAGGATCGGCCGCAGCATCGGGGCGGTGATCCGGCGGAAGGTGTTCCAGGTGTTGGCGCCGTCCAGGGCGGCGGCCTCCAGGATCTCCTCGGGGATCGCCCTGATGCCCGCGTAGAGCGTCACCATCACGAAGGGGAAGGAGTGCCAGACCACCACGGCCCCGACGATCAGGAACGCCGTCCACTTGTCGTAGAACCAGTTGAACTCGTGGAAGCCGCTGAGCCCGAGGTTGACCAGGGTCTTGTTGACCAGGCCGAGGTTGGTGTCGAAGAGGAAGCTCCACACCGTCGACCCGGTCATCGCCGGCGCCGCCCACGCCGCCATCGCGGCGGTGGTCAGGACCAGCCGGGCCACCCGGCCGACCTTGGTCAGCAGCACCGCCAGGGTGGCGCCGACGGCCAGGGTGGCGACCACGCAGAAGGCGGCGAAGCCGATCGTCTGCAACAGCACCGACCAGAACTGGCCGTCGTTCAGGATCTTCTGGTAGTTGCCGAAGCCGACGAAGCTGGTCGGCGCTCCCCCGGACGCCTGGGCCTGCCCGAAGTCCAGCACGGACAGCAGACCGAGCTGGTAGATCGGGTACGCCACCAGCGGGATCATGATGATCGCGGCCGGCAGGAGCAGCAGCAGCGGGGTGCGGCGCCTGCCGCGCGGGGGCGCGGCCGGGCCGGCGCCCCGGCGACGCCCGCTCGGGGAAGTCGGCGCCGCCGGGACGGTCGTGGTGGATGCGGACACGTACGGGACCTGCTCTCTACGGGGCCGGCCTCGGGGACCGGCCGCCAGGGAACCTGCTCTCAGTGAGTGCCGAGTCGGCGCCCGGTCGGGCGCCGGGTGGGCGGCCGAGTCGCCCGGCGGCGGCTGAGTGGCCCGGCCGTCGGGCCACTCAGCGGGGTGTTCTGCGGGGTTCGGCGGGTGCTCGGCCGTTGGCCGGGTCGCTGAACGAGCAGCTCGGCGACCCGTGCGGTGAGCCACTCGGTGAGTCGCTCACCGAGTAGCTCAGTGGCCCGCGAAGGCCGAGGTGATCTGGGTTGCCGCGTCGCCCGAGGCCTTCGCCACATCCGCCTTGCCGGTGACGATCTGCTGGAGCATGGTCGGGATGACGGCCTGCGCGTCGATCTGCGCCCACGCCTGGTCCATCGGAACGAACCTGGTCCCGGCCGCGATGGTGTCGGTGAACGGCTTGAGGAAGGCGTCCTTGGCGGCGACCTTGTCGTTGACCGACTTGAGGGTCGGCAGGTTGCCCATCGCGTCGTACATCTGCTCCTGGTAACCGGGGCTCGCCAGCAGTTCGGCGAACTCGACGGCGAGGGTGCGGTGCTTGGCCGCCTTCATCACGCCGAGGTTGTTGCCGCCGCCGAACGCCGGGGCGATCGAACCGGCCTTCTCGCCGGGCAGCGGGACGACACCGTACTTGCCCTTGACCGCGCCCGCGTCGACCTTGCTACGGCTGGAGTTGGGCAGGATCGCCATGGCGGACTTGCCGGCCGCGAACAGGTCGACCGTCTTACCGCCGGTGAGGTCCGCGCACTGCTGGGCGGGGCAGCCGTCGGCGCCGAACAGGTCGGTGTAGCGCTTGATACCGGCCTGTGAGGCGGCCGAGTTGATGTCGGCCTTGTACTTGTCGCCGTCCTTGGCCGCGATGTCGCCGCCCGCGTCCCAGACGAAGGGCAGCGCACCGAAGGTGTACTTGCCGCCGACCGCGATGCCGAAGGTGTCCGGGTGCGCGGCGTGGATCTTCTGGTTGGCGGCGACCAGTTCGTCGTACGACTTCGGCGGGGTCAGCCCGGCCTCGGTGAAGAGGTCGGTGCGGAAGTAGAGGGCGCGCACGCCGACCCACCAGGGCAGGCCGTAGGTCTTGCCGTCCAGCACCGCGGTCTTGGCGATCGCCGGGTCGAGGTCGCCCTTGTCCTTCCACTTGTCGAGGTCGGCGCCGATCTCGGCGAGGCCGCCGGCCGCGACGTAGCCCGGGAGATCGGTGTTGCCGAACTCGACCAGGTCCGGGGCACTGTTCGGGTCGTTGAACGCGCCCTTCATCTTGGCGGCGCGGGCCGAGGCGTCGGTGTCGATGTAGCTGACGTTGACGGTGACGCCCTGGTGGGAGGACTGGAACTCGGCGACCGCCTTGCTGATCACCGCTTCCTTCGCCGCGTTGCCGGCCTCGTTGTACAGCCAGACCTGCAGCGTGCCGGTCTTGTCGTCGCCGGCCTTGTCGCCGGCCGGCAGCGCGGTGCCCGGCGAACAGGCGGCCGCCGCGATACAGGTGGCGGTGAGAACGGCGGCCGCAGCGGTCCGTCTGATGAGTCGCATGGGTGGAGACCTCCCCTCCCGACAGTTGCCGCCGAGACGTGCGCCGCTGGGGACGGGCGCGTCGAAGCAGGCCCTGACCGGGGCCGATGGTGGGTGCGTGAACGCGTTGATGTGGGGGTACGGCAGAGCGACCGCTCGGGTGGGCTGCGTCGCCTGCTCGATGCCAGGGACGTTAGGCGGGGGCCCTCGCGGGCAACAAGAGGCACTTCGGGAAGTTTTGCACTGCACAACGCCGTGTCGAAGAATCGGCGAACGCGACGCGAACGGGTACGGTCTGACAACCGCCGCAGTCCAGCGGTGATACGAGAGGGGATCGGGCCGATGACGGAGACGGGGACCGGGGCGGAGGCCGGCGCCGAGGAGCCGCCGGCCGCCGGTACGGCCGACGCTGCAGCCGGTGGTTCGGCTGGTGGTTCGGCTGAGGCTTCGGCCGGTACGAAGCCGAAGAAGGCCACGACCGGCGACCGCAACCAGTCGTCCTCACTGCGCCGCGCGCTGGCCGTCCTCGGCTACGTCCGCGACCACGGCGATGGCCGCGGCGTACCGCTCGGCCAGCTCGCCGACGCGCTCGCCCTCAACAAGAGCACCGTGCTGCGGCTGACCGGCCCTCTGCTCGACGAGCACCTGCTCGACCGCGACCGGGAGACCGGCTGGTTCCGGCTCGGCCACGGCTCGCTCCGCCTCGGCCAGGCCTACCTCTCCACCCTCGACCTGCGCGCCGTCGCCGCCGAGCACCTGCGCCGGCTCCAGCGCGAGGCCGGCGAGACCGTCCACCTCACCGTCTGGCAGGCCCCGGGGATCGTCTACCTGGACAAGGTCGAGGACGAGACCAACGTCCGGATGGCCTCCCGGGTCGGCAGCCGGGCACCGGCCTACTGCACCGCCACCGGAAAGGCGATCCTGGCCTGGCTGCCCGAGGAGGCCGTCACCGAGGTGGTCGCCGCCGGACTGCGCCCGGTCACCGCCTGGACCATCGCCGACGAGACCCATCTACGCGCCGACCTGGCCAGGATCCGGGCCCGCGGCTACTCGATCGACGACCGGGAGAACGAACCGGAGGTCCGCTGCGTCGCCGCCCCGATCTTCGACCACACCGGCGAGGTGACCGCCGCCCTCTCCGTCTCCGGCCTCACCTCCCGGATGACCGCCGCCCGCGTCCGCACCCTCGGCCCCGTGGTCGCCCAGGTCGGCCTGCGGATCTCCCGCGAACTCGGCTCCGACCGCCAGCCCGGCTGACACCCGCCGGCAGGCCCGCCGAGACAGCCGGAAAACGGAAGAGGCCCGGTGCCTGAAACGGCACCGGGCCTCACCCGAATGTAGAGCGCCAGGCCCGGGTCGAACGGACTCTCCCTACTGAAAGTAGGACGTGCTCCTGTAGCACCACTGACGCCTGACGAGGAATCATCTCCCTCGCGACAAGAAGAACACTACCAGCCCAGAACACCCACCCGAACCCGCCCGCGACCCACACGGAAACCCCCACGGAAACGAACAAGGCCCGGCACCAGAAACGGCACCGGACCTCACCCGAAAGTGGAGCGCCAGGCCCGGGTCGAACGGACTCTCCCTACTGAAAGTAGGACGTGCTCCTGTAGCACCACTGACGCCTGACGAGGAATCATCTCCCTCGCGA